>CALKNI010000117.1 GCA_938091115.1 uncultured Pirellulaceae bacterium
AATTCCTCCAGTTCGTTTGGAAGGAGCAGCCAATAGCCAACGGCTAGGGTCGCTGCCACCACCACGAAGACAGCAGGGAAAATCCGCCGGATTCGCCGCTCCCAAAATTCCGCAAGCGAAAACGTTTCGTTCTCAAGCCCACGTCGGATAATTCCTGTGATTAGGAACCCCGAGATGACAAAGAAGACATCGACTCCAACAAAACCACCGGGGAACCCGAGTCCCAGATGAAACATGACCACAGGAACGACAGCGAGGGCCCGAAGCCCATCAATCTCCGGGCGATATCCAATTCCTGCCATAAACCACTCGTTTCAAATTCTCAATCAATTGTTGCCGCCGAGCATTCGACTGTTGTTCAAGCAAATGAAAGGGCGTTTCCTCAACCAGGAGCATGGATTGGATTTTTCCTGCTCCTTTCAAAAATATCTGCTTTTCTTAAGTTAATTGACTTAGGCGGATCTCACCACAACTCCCCCCCACCGCAGTAAAAAAGAACGAAACTGCATGCGGATAAACCGGTTGCGACGGTTGTTTTGAGTTCCCTAACACCGACCCGGCCACCGAATCGAGAAGCTCTTGCAGCTCCTTCCGTCGAAACGGCTGAAGGCGGTAGAGGCCGTGTCGCCCCTGTTCGTGGAGGGAAGAAGATGATGATGCGGTACACGCACATTGGACTGCAGGATCAAGCGAAGGGAATTCAGAACCTGCCCACCGATCCAAGATGGCTGGAAACCCGCAGCCCTGATGAGTCTGCGTCGCAGCATATACGCAGCAAGTCGCAGCATATTTGCAGCAAATCAGGCGTCTCCGAGGGGCAGTCCGAGTCGCATCAGGGCAGCACTTGTCACTCAAGTGGTGAAAACAAAAATGACGCAAGTCCTTGCAAAGATTCACCTTCTGGCAAAGGTAGACAAAAAAAGGCACCGCCAGTCACTGACGGTGCCCTAGTGGAGGCGGCGGGGATCGAACCCGCGTCCCGCGATGAATCCGCTATATCCTCTACGTGTGTAGTCGTCGATTTAAATTTCGTCCGAACCACCGGGCAACGACACCCTGAAATTCAAACTAGTCTGAAACTTTATTTAACAATCCGCGTGTCAAACATGACTGATTGCGATCTGGAATTGGTGACCAGCAGTCTAGGCTCTCCAGCGAAACCTATCAGCCGGGGCAGCCTATTTCTAGGCAGCCATTGCGAAAGAGTTATCTTCTGCAAATAAAAGTTTTGGTCAGATTTTTACGTAGCCCTCTGACCAGCTACGACACGCCAACACAACTTCAAGCAATCCGGTCGATTCCAATTCGCCCCCTAATTATCAAACATTATTTACAACTTTCCAAAGAAAGCATCTCTCCAATATTATTCGAACTCCCTGATTTCAATCATTACATCAATTCAAATAAATCCGTGGTTTACCCATTGAGGCAAAATTGGAATCCCAAGAATCCAAACAAGCCCCAAGAGCGGACCACTTCTTACCTTAACACTTACGGCCTGAATGACCAAACGGTTCGTTTCAACCGTTATTTGAAGCTACTCGTCGGTTACGCAGCCCTCGGACGCTGACTTAACATTCTTGATGTATTTATAAAGCGTCCCTTTGGTCGCCTTGAGGGCCGGTGCCGACCACTGGGCTCGCCGTGCTTCCAGTTCCTCGTCGCTAATCGCAACGTCGATGCTGTTTTGATCCGAATCAATCGTAATTGAATCCCCATTCTTTACGAGCGCTAACGGACCGCCATCCTGAGCCTCCGGGGTGATATGGCCAACAATAAATCCGTGAGAGCCTCCTGAAAACCGACCATCGGTCAGCAACGCCACATCGGCTCCCAGACCAGCGCCCATAATTGCCGAGGTAGGGGTCAACATCTCAGGCATCCCTGGGCCACCCTTAGGGCCTTCAAAACGAATGATCACAACATCGCCCGGACTGATCTGTTTGGCCTCGAGCGCCGCCACCATCGCTTCTTCAGAATCAAAGACATTGGCGGTGCCCTTAAATACAGATCCCTCTTTCCCTGTAATCTTAGCAACCGCGCCATCAGGAGCTAGATTACCTCGCAGAATTTGAATGTGCCCTGTAGCTTTAATGGGGTTGTTCAAGGGGCGAATCACTTCTTGTCCGGCATCTAACTCAGGTAAGTCGGCGACGTTTTCTGCGAGTGTCTGACCAGTGACCGTCAGGCAATCTCCGTGCAGCATTCCCTCACCCAGCAAGAATTTCATCACGGCAGGAGTGCCTCCCACGGCATGCAAGTCTTCCTGTACAAAACGACCACTCGGTTTCAAATCTGCTAAAAAGGGAACTCGATCGCTGACGGCCTGAAAATCATCCAGTGTCAATGGAACGTCAACCGATCGCGCCATGGCGATCAAGTGCAGGACGGCATTAGTCGATCCACCAAGAGCCATAATCACAACCATTGCATTTTCGAATGCTTCTCGTGTCATGATGTCTTTGGGTTTAATGTCTTTTTCCAACAAATTTAAAATTGCCGCACCTGCAGAATGACACTCGTTAATTTTATCTGGATCTTCCGCAGGAATAGAGGCACTAAATGGCAACGACATCCCAAGTGCCTCAATCGCACTGGCCATCGTGTTTGCCGTATACATCCCGCCGCAAGCACCTGCTCCGGGACATGATTTTTTCACAATCTCCTGACGCGTCTCATCATCGATGGTCCCAGCAACATACTCGCCAAAGCACTGAAACGCAGAGACAATATCGAGCTTTCGTTTCCCCATAATCCCCGCACGAATGGTTCCCCCGTAGACCATTAAAGAGGGACGATTTAGCCGACCCATGGCAATCAAACACCCAGGCATATTCTTGTCACACCCGGGAAGCGCGATACATGCGTCGTACCACTGCGCGCTCATGATAGTCTCAATTGAGTCCGCAATGATATCCCGGGACTGCAAGGAGTAACTCATCCCATCCGTTCCCATCGATATCCCGTCGCTAACACCAATGGTATTGAATCGCATCCCCACCATACCCGATTCAACCACCCCCTGTTTCACCTCGGCAGCGAGTTTGTCGAGATGCATATTGCACGTATTGCCCTCGTACCAAACACTCCCAATCCCGATCTGGGGTTTGTTCATATCTTCGGAAGTCATTCCTGTCCCATAGAGCATCGCTTGCGATGCGCCTTGAACTTTGGGTTGAGTAATACGACTGCTGTATTTGTTAAGTTGGCTCGACATAAATAATTTCAACAAACTTGGATTTGGTTAAGGCTAACAGCATCTCAAATGAGCACCAGTTTTCAATCGAATAACAAGCTATTTTAAAAAATTAAAATACGATTTTATTCAACGGCGTAAACCTGCCGCTTAATTCGCCCCAATGGCAATTCGTATCCCAATGCCCATGAAAAAACCTCAAGTTAAAAACCTGAGGTTATCAATTTTAAATTCAACCGGAAGCCATCTTAAGAAGTGGCAGCGGGCGCTGACGGAGCGGCTTCGTCTGACTCACTTATGTTCGAATCGGCTTCCGCGGCAGCATCCTCAGCAGCTTTGGCTTCTGCCGCTTTAATTTCAGCAGGATGTTCTCCAGCGACAAGCAAATCAATTTGTTTGGTGATACTTCCGACAATTGCATCTCGTGTGCCTGTCGAAAAAGTCCCGAGGTCAGTCGAGACAGACATTGGAACTTCGACGCCTGCTTCGGAAAGCGCTCTGCATAGCTTCACCGAGAAAGAATCGAGGCTATCACCAGGCATTGATGAGCGATCGGAATCTTTTAAATCCGCCATATCAGCGCCCTCGGCGATGTCTGCCAAACGGACTTCCGAGACGACATCCGACAGGCCAGCCGCGACAAGATGATCAACGGTTCCCCCACCGGCAGCCCACTGAAATGCATCGACGCAAACACCTACGTTTGGCTGGCCAACGGCTTTGACAAGCGTCAGCAATTCTTCTGCAGTTTGAATAAACTTGAATTCTCCATCGGGAACTTCTGAGTCAGTTCCACGAAGCCACAACCCGATATTCAACGAAGACTCGGTGCACTTCTCACTCAATTCCTGCAATCGTTGCTGATATTTTTCAAAGCATTCCTGAAAAGAGTATAAACCGTTACTGGATGCCACGCTGATGTAACAACTTTTTGCGTTAAGCGTTGTGGCGAGGTCGAGAATCGTGTCAAGCTTTTCCATCGAGGTGCTGTAATCCTCATCCGATGCTCCGAGATCGACTGGTAACTCAAAAGTACCCATATCAATTTTTGCACTTTGCAAGAACTGACAAGCAAATTGCTTACCCAGGGTGTCATGGCGTCCGACAAGATCAACCATATCGACTTCAACTCCGTTGAAACCGTGGGTCAAGGCTAATTCAATTAGCTCATTTTGTTTTCCAGCAACACCGAGACCACCACTGTTTAGAATTTTATACACTTGCAAATTTTCTCCCTAGGGACGTTGGTTGGCAGACAAAAATGGAGCCAACTAGGTCATTAACTTTTGTTTTTCAGTATCTTTAAACTCAATGTGAGGCCATCAAATTGAACACTCGACATGTCGGATCCAACCAGAATCTCCTAACAGACGACACATCGGTTGCCCTGCAAAGTCGCGAACCGCTCGTCTGCGGGGAATTGAGCTATTTAAGTCAAATATACGAGAGAGGCCGCATTCGACCTCTTTCGCAAGATTATGACAGATTCCCCTAATTTATCATAGGGCTACGGGTTTCAGCCGATTTTCCGGAAGAAACAAGCCCTCGGCAGACTTCCACCCCCCAACAAAATGGCTCGAGTTCAATCTCCCCCACCACCTCCCAGCACTTTCCCAACAGCCCCGGGGGTCGACACCAAGCTGAACCGACACTTGAGGTCGAACGACCAAAGACAACTTCACTCCAGCTAAAATTACTAATTACCGCGTTAACTTTGGACCGCATTAAATTCAGCCGAAAGCGTCACTTAATCCGTATCGACGCCTAAATCAACGAAGGCAAAGTTTGACGACTAGGCAGCTATTTCTTCTTGCCAGACTGTGATGGCGTTAAGCTGTATCAAATATGAGGATCAATCTGCCCGCACATTCGCTAAAAAACGTCTTATCTCCACAACGCGAGCAAGAGGCAGAATGAGAATTGACGATGCCTTTGAGAGAAACACAGCGCCGAATGCCTTCGAGGTAAGAGGTTCGGGCAAGCGCCCTAGCAATCACAATTCGCTCGAACATGTACTGTTCTCCTGAGGTTTGAAATGTCGCGTGAGCTAAAGAATTACATTGCCGTTGGCATCGGTGTCGCTGTTTTGACGAGTATCGCGATTCAGTCATTTCCACCAAATGCGAAGACACAAATTACATTTCAAACTGAGAATGAGGGCTTCAAGTCTTTCTCCTCTTTTGACACCCCAGTTGTTCCCTTAGGACAGCCTTCCGCTGCAAGTCCGCTCGCTGAATTGAAAAAAGAAAAGTCGAACTCCGGCAAACAACAGTCTGTACTTGAAATGTTAAAAGTTGCCCGAGCAAATTCGGAATCTAAGCCAAAGCGACCATTGGCAACCAAACCAACGGAGCACAGCCTCTCTTCGCTGCCAGCCGTAACCGCTGTTCCACAAGTCACTGCGGCACCTTCCACTGAAAACTCCAAGCGACGGAAGCCAACGGTTGAAGATGCGGACATCAAAGAACCAAATATCCAAACCGCGATTCAAAAAACAGCGCAGCGAGCATTCCAACCCAGCGTTACACTCGACCAACAAAACAACACCGCATTTAACAAGTACGGCACGAACCAACGACAAACCATCGTCCGCCAAGCCAGTAATGAAGTTGCGGCACCGATGGCCCCAACTGCCTTGCCACTTCGTCTACCGCTTCCTGAACAGATCGCTCACCAAGCGGTGCATCACATTGAATATGGAAAGTTACTCTCGCGACGTGGATCTTTCTATTCAGCTCAGCAAGAGTTTTATGCCGCACTTCGAATTATTGCGATCTCTAACGACAAGCAAACCGGCACCAACCATTACAGCCAAGCACTCGCCGAAGCTGTCGTTGCAATGAAAGAAGCTCAGGACTTCGTTGGGGCCGAACTGGAATCAGAAGCATTCCTAAATGTAGCTTCTACTGTGGAAACCCATCAAAGCAGTATCATTAAGCCAACTGATTTAGATAAAATTTCACCAAGACAGGCCGTTCAACAGTATTTCCTTTTTGCTCAAGCCCGTCTCGACCAGGCCGGAGGACGGAACGTAGTTTCAGCAGAAGCATTCTGTTGTCTTGGAAAATTAAATACTTCGATGAGACAAGCTGAATCTTCACCTCAAGCCATGGAAGTGGCAAAGGCGATCGCGTTCCATAGAGCTGCACTGCTAAGTGACCCAGACAATTCGAAAAGCGCGAATGAACTAGGGGTCTTGATGGCCAAAATTGGACAGCTTGATTCAGCAGTGGCTCTTTTCCAGCAAAGTTTGATAAAGAATCCGACACCGCAAACATGGATAAATTTGGCAAGAATTCACCATCAAAAGGGCGAATTCGAACTGGCAAAAGCTGCAGAAGACCAATACCAAACCCTTATGCAAGCTGCCCCCGGCAAGAGTCAATCGTCGATCCGCTAGGTGAACCGAGATCTGTTTAACCAAACTCAGGCCAGCTAATTCAACCGAGTTAACCCTGCTCCAAACACAGCTGTTAACAAGAACAAACAGCCCGCTGTGGTTTCAGCTGACCAGCGTGATTCCATTCCCGGCAAAACGTTGACGGATCGAATTAAAGGCGTCAATAATGAATTATAATTAGTACATTTGCTTACCTGTCAAAAATCGGTGAAACCCTACCAACTATTTGTAGCAGCTACGATCCGCATTTCATCCGCAATTGACCCTTCGCTCAATGCCGAAAGCCTTGTGATTCGCTCCAATGGCATGGTTTCATTTTTCCTAATTGGCCAAGTAGCAGGCGCCGGCAAAACGGTTAAACAGCTTCAAAAGGAACTCGACAAACGTTTTGAAGCTTGGGGCATTAATCCAGAAATGCTTGTCCAATGAATCAAAGTGAAACGTCACTCAAGGACATCATCAACTCCGCCGATGCGAGAGCGGGACAGGGAGGAACGGGGCGGGCCCTAGGTTACATTTACGTCGCTGGTGAAGTACCAACCTCCGGGCGATTCGAAATGGTGGGACCAACCACTGTCATCCAGACGATCGCCCTTGCAGGAGGATTCAACCCGGCGGGAACGTCAGAGAAGTCATTGTTTTTCGCCGCGATCAAGATTGGCGACTCACGGCGACCCGGTTGGACCTCAATGGTACATTACTCAGTAAACGCCCGCATCCATCTCGCCCGCATCCGTCTGACGAAATTTGGCTTCGGGATGTGGACATTGTTCTCATTCCCAAGAAACCAATTCAGCGAGTCTCCGAATTTGTTGAACTTTACCTCACCAACACGGTGTATAGCATTGATCCTCCACAAGCCAGCTTCGAATTCGATATTAATACGGGTTTCTAATGGGTTCTTGGCCAATTGAGGGTACCCTTTGGCAAATATTCTAGAACGACACCCGTATACAATCCGACGTCCTGAATCGCTTGTGTTTTATTAACGCAGGCGATTTTCCATGCAGCCTAGGTAGTTTCCGCAATTTGATTTAACAACCATGGCCATGATTTCATTTCTCCTCATGGGACGAACTGTGAGATCCAAATATCGGCGCACTAAAAAATTAAAAATTGCGCGGCGATTAATTTGCATCCCGCTGAAATCACCCCCATAATGATTTTTTAATTATCGCATTAACGGCGACAGACATGGACTTAGGCCAACTCCGATATTTTAATAAGATCGTTGAACATCGGAGTTTTACGCGCGCTGCCAAAGACTGCTCAGTGTCCCAACCCGCGCTAAGCCAACAGATCGCTAAACTTGAAAAAGAACTTGGTCAACCGCTGTTTGAAAGACAAGGGCGCACTATCCGAATGACGCCCGCTGGGCAAGTCCTTCAAAATCATGCTCAGAAAATCCTCCAACTCGTTGAAGATGCCAAGCGGCAGATAACCGACGACGGCCAAACTGGACAAATCTGCGTTTCAGCGACACCTACCATCGCACCGTATTTTTTCCCAGAACTCCTCGAGGGCGTCACATCTCAATTTCCCAAAGCAAATTTTTCGCTGATTGAAACCAGTGCCGATGCACTAATTGAACTCTGCTTGAAAGGTGAATTAGACGTTGGCGTACTGGCCATCTCTCCGTTAGTGAAACGGTCAGCGAGCCACCTCTCTTTCGCCTCCCTCATCGAAGAAGAGCTTTTACTGGCAATTCCCGCTCAACATCCTCTAGTCAAAAAAACAAGAATTCACCTGAAGGACGTAGCTCAAAGCAACTTCCTTATGCTGCCAGCCAATTGCAGTTTGAGTCTGACGATAGGTAGCTTTTTCCACCGCAAAAAGTTTCAACCCGGACCAGTCACCCGCGTTCAGCAACTTGCGACACTCCAAACAATGATTGGCTCGGGCTATGGCGTTTCCCTCGTCCCCCAAATGGCCGCGAATGACGGTTCCGGTAAAATCATTTACCGCTCACTCAGTGGCGAGCAACCTCGTCGAGAGATTGCTTTGTGCTGGAATTCGAAACGCTATCAAAGCGAGTTGCTTTCCAACTTCCTAAAAGCGCTCATCGAATTTTCAGGAAGCCAATTCATTTCTGCCGACACCCCGGCTGTCGAACCCCTGATCAATACCAGAGTTTGAGTCTCGATTCGAGACACCTTCGCCCCCGAAAACCTCACAGCATTAGTCATCGGAGAGCAGGAAGTTCGCTTGCGTTTGAATTTGGGAAATCGGTACATCGATATCCACAACAACTCCGCTGCGATCAATCAACATCGCTCGGGGAAGTACATCCGTAGGGCACTGTTCCCAGACTGGATTCGCTCCTTTTTTATGGATGCTACCATTTCCAAAAAATACGCCCGCGGCGGCAGATGCCTCTCTTAGTAATTCACCGTCCGATTTCTCATCGACTGAAATTGCCAGCAATTTACCCCCTCTTCGCCGCCATGATGTTGTATTTTCGCAAGCTTTCAGCAAGCCCTTGATCGAGTCCTTATCTTCGCTCGACCAGATCAGTAAAACGACAACACGACCAGTCAAACTCGAAAGATCAACAGAATTCTGATTGTACTGAACTTGATTTAAATCAAGTTTCGAGTTCACCAAGTCCAGCCGTTTCAGCCCATTTTGACCCAATCGAATTGCCTTGAGTGACAGTAATTCGTCGTCAATCTCGTCTAATGGTTGAGTCGTTTCAGCAAGAGACCGATAGATTGTTGCTGCGGATTCATAATAGGCTTGCTGTTCGAGCCACCGAGCAACCTGATCAACATCTTCAATCACCCATGTGTTGCATCGGTCGTCTTGCAATAACTGTTTCGACAAACGAACCAGGTTCTCATTTCCTTCAACACCGTTAATCCAGCGATTATTAAAAGCCGCCTGATACCCTGAAACTGAAATCATCAAATTTCCTTTTAGGAAATTCAGCATTTTCCGGACTGATTCAGTGTCAAACTCCTGCTTCCGTTCATCGAGTTGGCCAACGATTAAAACTGCGTCATCAATTTCTTTTTCGATATAATAATTAATCACTTGTTGAATTGTCGCGACTACCAATGGGTCATCAGGAAACTTTCTCATCAAATCAATCATCGTTTCACCAACGACTTCTGCACTGGTCGATTGCCCGGGCTTAAGCCGCTCGAACGCGAGTTGCTTAAACTGAGCTAATCCAGCGACTCTAGCAATTCGCGGATTGGAATCAACTAGAAAGGAACTTGCAAAAACTCTCAAATCTTCGGTCGCATCGGGGCCACTCAAATCCTTGGAAAACCCCAGGCCGTAGATAATGGACAACGCTCCAATTTTTGTCTCTATTGCAAGTGCTCGGTTTTTCTCCGACAGTTTCCTGGTCAACAGCTCATCGGCTACCGCAATTTTCTGGCGAGATTTCGTTTCGATCTCAAACTGAGAAGGCGTTTGAATTTCCGCCCGACCAAGTTCAACCAACATGGCAGTCAAGTCTTCGATCGAACTCAATTCCACCAAGCGGGCAAATCGATCACTCTTTAGACTGGAGCCCGAAGCGACACGTGCCTCCGCGGGTTTGGCAACTACTCCTTGCGGCGCTAACGGGAAGAATCGCCCCAAAGCCAATAAACTCAAAAGAAGAGTGGTGACTAGGCCGAGTACAAAAGCCGGTAAATAAACACCCGATTCGGCCACAGTTTTTTCATTGGAAAAACCAGCGCGGCTCTTTTTAGAATGATCTTCTCGCGTACCCCTTCTCATGCTGATTCCCAAGCCATCTGAAAATGCACTCAAGCGAACTCAACAAGCTGTCACACACCGGCTGTGTGTTTAGTTCTGACCGAAATTTGAGTTCAGTATGCTTAAACTGCGCGAAACATTCAATCAAAATCGACAGACGGAAACCTCCCCCACTTACCGAAGTCAACGCAAAACAATCGTTTCCCGCTATCTTCGTTGCAGATTGACTTATTTCCAGCCCAGTTTAGAAACCGGATCAGGGCAACTCAATGGATGATTTTGGTGCCGCTTCACCCTCAGAACCAGTGTTAGACTGTTGGGATGAAACAAAGATCATTCGCAATTGATGCAGACCATCTCGCAAATGGTTCGCTTCTTCCTCAGTCAGGTTGCCTTGGGTTTTTTCTTGCAGCATCCCCAAAAGGTCAATAAAGTGCTTTGCCATTGGAAGGTTGACACTCGGTTGCCCGCTCATCGGATCCGGAATCAAGCCCATCGCCGCCATTGCCTGAGTAGCCAGCGTAGACATGAGCACCATGAACGAAGCGGGAGGCAAGGCCTGCTCCTCCGCTTCACCTTCAAACGCATCAGTGGAAGCCTTTAATTCCTCTTTCTCTTTCTCAACTTGAGACTTCCAATCATCATCGACAATGATCTTGGGGTCTTCGCCCGCACCGGTTTCTTCCGACATCGATGGTTCCTTTGATCTAACTCAGAATAAATGTTTTAAAACTCGTTTAGACTTCCATTTCTTTCATTGAGCCGTTGCTGGAACGGCGAACTGCCGCTTGAACAAACCCAGAAAACAGCGGATGAGAAGCCGTTGGCTTTGATTTAAATTCGGGATGGAATTGAACCGCAACAAACCATGGATGATCAACAACTTCAACAATCTCGACGAGTGTATCGTTCTCGCTCGTTGCAGCAAATCTCAAACCGTGAGCTTCGAGTTGCTTACGGAATACATTGTTAAACTCATAGCGGTGGCGATGGCGTTCGGAGATTTGCTTGGTGCCGTAACATTCCAGCGACTTGGTCGCGTCGTTAACAGTCGAAATCTGGGCGCCGAGCCTCATCGTCCCCCCTTTATCGGTGATGTTGTTCTGCTCATCAAGCAAACAAATCACGGGGTAAGGCGTATCTTTATCAAATTCTGTTGAATTCGCACCTTCTAGTCCTACTACGTTACGGGCAAATTCAATTGCGGCACATTGCATTCCCAGACAAATCCCAAGGAAAGGAACTTTTCGCTCCCGCGCCCAACGGATGGCCTCAACCTTCCCTTCGGTTCCACGCTCGCCAAATCCACCGGGTACTAGAATACCATCGTAACCACTCAACAACCGCTCGGGACCTTCGTGTTCAATATCTTCACTTTGGATCCGACCAATGCGAATCTGAGCATGGTTATCAATTCCAGCGTGGTCGATCGATTCATAAATCGATTTGTAAGCGTCTTTGTGCTCAGCATATTTTCCAACGACAGCGATACTGATTTCAGTTTCAGGATTCCGTAACCGATGAAGCAACTCCCGCCAGTTATCAAGATCCAGGGTTTGCTTTGGTAGACCGAGCTTATTGACGATCAACTCATCGAGACCATGCTCCACAAGGCTCAACGGAACTTCGTAAATTGAAAAATCTTTATCGCGTTCTTCAATAACTGCCTTGACCGGCACGTTACAAAACAACGCTATTTTCTCTCGATCGGAAGCCGCCATCTCTCGCTCTGTACGACAAATGAGAATATCCGGCTGGATACCAATCTGCCGGAGCTGACCCACAGAATGCTGGGTCGGTTTGGTTTTTAATTCAGCAGCTGCCTTGAGATACGGCACTAGGGTTAGGTGAATGTAAAGGCAATTCTCTTTTCCAACGACAAGCGAGAATTGTCGAATAGCTTCGAGGAACGGCTGACTTTCAATGTCACCCACAGTTCCTCCAATTTCGGTGATGACGACATCAACATCTTCGCCGCCGAGCTTACCAATGCAGTTCTTAATTTCATTGGTAATATGTGGTATGACCTGAACTGTTTTCCCAAGGAATTCCCCGCGTCGCTCCTTTTCGATCACACTAAGATAGATCTGGCCGGTGGTGTAATTCGATTCACGGGTCAACGGTGCGTTAGTAAATCTCTCATAGTGGCCAAGATCAAGGTCTGTCTCACTGCCATCGTCCAGCACATAGACTTCACCGTGCTGATAAGGACTCATTGTTCCTGGATCAACATTGATGTACGGATCCAATTTCTGCATCCGTACACGGAGGCCGCGTTGCTCTAAAACCATGCCCACCGATGCGCTGGTGAGGCCCTTCCCGAGCGAACTGACCACTCCCCCGGTCACAAAAATATGTTTCGTCATCAAGTTTCCTCTGTTTTGCGGCGATTAATCACCCCCGCCCCGCAATTGATCCAATCCCAGCCAACAAAAATAGCGCAATTTCCATTGGAAATGCGCAATATGAAGATTTGAGAAACCGTCCTCGCTGTCGAGAACCATCTTAGCAATTCGATTGCCGTCTGACAAACGACTGGTAATCCTCCAGCGTGTCAATTCCGGCGATCGGATGATCTATTTTACCCACCAATATTTTATGGCCATTCGACAAAATCCGCAGTTGTTCGAGGGACTCCACCTTTTCGATCGAAGTTGGTGATAATTTTGGAATGTTCTGCAAAAATTCTCGGCGGTAACAATAAAGCCCCACATGCTGGAAAAACAAAGGCGGCTCAGAGGCCAAATAACCATCACTCCAATCCCTCGGATGCGGAATAACGCTCCGGCTAAAATAGATCGCATGCATTCGATTATCAAAAACGATTTTGACGCAATTGGGATCCTCAAGCATTTTCCGACATCGAATCGGAGTCGCTAAGGTAGCCATCGGAATCTCAGGGTTTCGGTCTAACAGCGTAATGGCCTGATCAATTGCAGTCGCTGCAATTTCTGGCTCGTCGCCCTGAACATTGACGATCACCTCGAATTCAGAGAGGCCCGCGGCTACCTCGGCAACGCGATCGGTTCCGCAAACATGGTTCGGATCCGTTAAAATCGCCTCACCACCAAATTGCTTGACTTCATTGACAATCTCGAGGTCATCCGCCGCAATGATGATCCGATCCGCCAGAGTACTTCGAGCAGCCGCTTCGTAGGTGTGCTGCAAAACCGTTTTACCGGTCTCTTTAAGTAATAATTTTCGGGGTAATCGTGTAGACGCCAACCTTGCCGGAATGACAATCGCAGACTTCGTCATTAAAAATCTCCTAGTCAGTATGACCTGATGTTAACTCTCTCGAACCAGAATACCACTCCCAGTTGCCAAGTCAGTTTTAGCCACCTTTAATCCCGCACAACTTAAAACAACCCGTTTCTAGCTCTGGGCTTATCGTTTCAGTCCGCGGCCTCCAAGACCGGAGCCACGCTCGAATCCAGATTTCCCCTCGAAATTCGTTCAATCCGGAAGTAATAAACCCGAGATAGCCTCTGATTCGAGGAGATATTTTGGGCGTTAACAATCCAGTTGCAAATCAGTTAAAAAGAGTGACGCGGGCTGTCGCAGACCACCTAGATTGGATATTTACTCAAAAACGGCCAATACCGTCATTTAGTCCGAGTCTATCTATAGATATAATTGGAGCAGAGTCGATCAAACTCGGAATCTTCGGATATTTGATCGAAAGCATAACCTTCAGCCAAGGCCATGAAAATCGCATCGGCCGCGCGTGAACCGAAAACATGAATCGTATTCAAACGCTGTACAAGAGTATCATCGGCAAGAAAGTCATCGCCGCTGTCACCGGATTGGTCCTTTTTGGCTTTCTGCTGGGGCACGTCGCTGGCAACTTAAAGGTCTTCACCGGCTCCACCGAGCAGGGAATCCCCCATATCGATGAATACGGACAATTTCTTAAAGTCGCAGGTGAACCACTTCTACCCGCTGGAGCATTGTTGTGGGGCGCCCGGCTCACCCTTCTCACCTCGGTGATTTTACACATCACTGTCGTCGTCCAACTTGCCATGCTTAGCGGAAAGGCCCGGCCTGTTGGTTACGTCAAAAGTAAAAAGAAGGCAGCGTCGCTTCCGGCCTTATGGATGATGTTTTCAGGTTCACTCATTGCTGGTTTCATCGTGTTTCACATTCTGCACTTCACGACGGGGACCATTCAAATCGGAGAATTTGAGCATGGCTACGTCTACAATAACTTGAGAAGTTCTTTCTCAAATCCTTTTGTCGCAGGAGGTTACATCTTTGTAATGCTTGTGATTGGCATCCATCTAAATCATGGCGTCTGGAGCATGTTTCAAACGCTTGGCATCGATAACCCAGACCGGAACAAATTCCTCCGAACCGCGTCGACCGCACTGACGATGGCGATCGTCCTCGGTTTCATCGCCGTCCCTGCCTCGTTCTTGTTTGGACTGATGCCGGAGGCGGCTAACTACGCCCACGAATTGTTGACCGGCCACTAATTCCAAAATCACGTGTTTCGATACGCGTTCCCAAAACCGACACCGAATCAAACCGTTTTTAAAAGTAAATAATATGCTGACGCTCGACTCAAAAATCCCGGTCGCCCCGATCGAAGACGCTTGGACTTACCACAAAAACAACAACCTCAGATTAGTTGGCCCTAAAAACCGACCAAAATTCAAAGTCATTGTCGTCGGCAGTGGTCTTGCTGGGGCGTCGGCAGCGGCATCCATGGGAGCCATGGGCTACAACGTGGAGTGTTTCTGTTTTCAGGACTCGCCCCGTCGTGCGCATAGTATCGCTGCTCAAGGTGGTATCAACGCTTCGAAAAATTATCGTAACGATGGCGATTCCACTTGGCGTCTGTTTTATGACACCCAAAAAGGCGGGGATTACCGGGCGCGGGAACAAAACGTCTACCGCTTAGCTGAATTGAGCACATCGATTATTGATCAAGCAGTGTCGCAGGGTGTTCCGTTTGCAAGAGAATACGGTGGAAAGCTTGCCAATCGCTCGTTCGGGGGCGTCTTAGTCGAGCGCACTTTTTATTGTCGCGGGGAAACAGGGCAGCAATTATTACTCGGTGCCTATTCGGCACTAGAAGAACAAATTGCAGGTAAAAAGGTGAAGATGCACACCCGGCATGAGATGCTCGACCTCGTTGTGGTCGATGGTCGCTCGCGAGGAATCGTCGTTCGCAACCTGGAAACTGGTGAAATCACCTCTCACGCTGCCGATGCGGTCGTCCTCGCAACGGGTGGCTACGGCAATGTCTTCTACCTCTCTACGAATGCCAAAGGGTGCAACGTAACCGCGAATTTCCGGGCCTATCGCAAAGGTGCCGGGTTCGCAAATCCTTGCTTCACTCAAATTCACCCGACTTCCATTCCAGCTTCTGGGGACTACCAGTCAAAGTTGACCCTCATGAGCGAATCGCTTCGAAATGACGGGCGAATTTGGGTGCCTCGTAACGCTGACGAAAATCGAGCGCCCCGAGACATTCCGGAAGAAGACAGATTTTACTACTTGGAAGAGCGGTACCCTCGATTTGGTAACCTCGTCCCCCGGGACGTCGCAGCCCGCAATGCCAAGGATGTGTGCGACCAAGGTCTCGGTGTCGGACCAACCGGCTACGGGGTCTATCTCGATTTTGCAGCCGCGATCAGGGAAAAAGGGATCGATGCCGTTAAATCAAAATACGCCAACTTGTTTGAAATGTACCAGCGAATCACTGACGACGACCCTGTCGAAACTCCAATGCGAATCTACCCTGCCGTGCATTACACGATGGGCGGTCTCTGGGTTGATTACAACCTCATGACCAACGTTCCGGGTTTATATGCAATTGGCGAATCCAATTTTGCGGATCACGGAGCCAATCGCCTCGGCGCGAGTTCTCTCATGCAGTGCCTCGCCGATGGTTATTTCATCATTCCTGTGACAATCGGTGACTTTCTCAGCCGCCATGAGGCGGGAGAAATCACAACAGACCATCCGGCTTTCAAAGAGACTGAAACCGCAGTCAAAGACCGCCTTAGTAAATTACTGGCAGTTAAGGGGACTCGCAGCGCACAGTCATTCCATAGGGAGCTTGGAAAAATCATGTGGGAGCACTGCGGCATTTCGAGAAACAAAGAGTCACTCGAAGAGGGGCTCCGAAAGATCCCGGCACTCCGTGAGGAATTTTGGCGAGACCTTAAACTTCCCGGCAATCCGGCAGAACTAAACCAATCACTTGAGCATGCTGGGCGCGTACTTGACTTTCTCGACTTTGGGGAATTGATGTGCCGCGATGCGTTGCTGCGTGATGAGTCCTGTGGTTGCCATTTTCGGGAGGAACACCAAACCCCCGAAGGTGAAGCCGAACGAAACGATAAAGACTACGCCTTCGTCTCCGTATTTGAATACAAAGGCGAAGGAACCCAACCCGAGTTGAACAAAGAACCACTGTCCTTCGACGCCTTGCCGTTGGCAGCCAGGAATTACAAAACATGAGAATTAAATTACACGTTTGGCGTCAATCTTCTCGCTCCGACAAGGGGCGTATGGAAATGTATGAACTCGACAATGTTGTCGAGGACATGTCGTTTCTCGAGATGATGGACACGCTAAATGAGAAACTAACCGTAGAAGGAAAAGAACCAGTTGCATTTGACCACGACTGCCGTGAGGGAGTGTGTGGCATGTGTTCAATGGTGATTAACGGCGAAGCTCACGGCCCAAAATCGGAAACGACGACGTGCCAATTGTATATGCGGCACTTCGATGACGGCGCAGAGATCTTCATCGAACCTTGGAGAGCCAGCGCTTTCCCTGTCGTGCGTGATCTGGTCGTTGATCGCTCTGCTTTCGATCGCATTATTCAAGCGGGCGGTTACGTTAGTAACCACTCCGGCCCCAAGCCTGATCCCAACTCCATTCCAATCGAGCCCAATGTTGCTGAAACCGCACTCGATGCGGCGACTTGCATTGGTTGCGGAGCTTGCGTTGCCGCCTGCCCTAACGGGTCTGCGATGCTGTTCACCTCGGCCAAAGCCTCTCATCTAGGATTGTTACCGCAGGGCCAACCCGAGCGTTTTGACCGCGCTAAATCAATGGTTTCGCAGATGGAATCCGAAGGTTTCGGTTCTTGTAGAAACTACGCTGAATGTGAGGCACAGTGCCCGAAAGGAATCAGCATTGCCTTCATTGGCAGGCTCAATTCTGATTTCCTGAAAGCCTCGTTAGTTGAACCGATCGACCGCCGTGGTGACATGAAGGCTCAGTGATTCATCGAGTATTAAGAATGCTCTAGATCGCGTTAGCGTTACAAACCCGACGTTGCAACTCGGGTTTTTTCATGCGCGAAATCAAGCTAACGCGTGTAACCCAGGTGAGCTAAAACCCATTGAGTAAACTCGTAGAGCGACGTTACTTCGCGTTTATTTGTCGCGCCAAAATTGGTTTCCGAGCCAATCGGCATTCGACGATTCAACCAAACGGCTTCCCAACCCGCTAACCTCGGAGCGACGCAGTCGTTTTGAAAATCATCACCGACCATAAAAATGGCTAGGTCTTCCTTTGATTGAGGATTGATACATTCGATTGCCGAACGGACTTGCTGAAAAAACAAGGGGCTTGGCTTTCGAAACCCAACTTGTGACGAACAGAATAGATAATCTGCATTGGAAATCGGGGCAAGTTCGGTAACGATCGAATTTAAGCGGGAATCAAAATTAGATGCGAGACCAATTTCGATTCCATGCATTTGCAACTCGGTCCAACAAGCTTCAACGTCGGTGAACAATCGCCAGTGTTCCGGTTTTTCGAAATAACTCCACAGTTCGGCAAACAATGAATCTGGAGAATCAAGTTCTTCAAATACGTTGAAGACTAACTGCTTCCAAAGCTCACGCTCGATTTCGTCCGTTGATTCCAACTCCGCAAGCAGCGGAGCAGAATTTTCTGAATCCGCAAATCGCGTTTGCGCCGATTCGCCGACATTGAAGAAGCTGCGCCGCGCGCGTGTGATCCGCTCACTCAGCACCGCATGATTTAACTTACTACCATGCTTCCTACCAAGGCGATGATAAATATTTGCGATAGACTCAATCGGTTCCATCACTGTCCCAACTGCGTCAAATAAAACAATCGCGTGACTAGGTTTCACATCAAACTCGCGAAAGTAAAGGGACTTTGGGAATGAAAAATTGTGAGGACGAACCGACACTGAAATCTATAAAAGCAAAAAAATTGCGGATGAATTATCGATTAAATGTCTTTTCTTCAGAGAACTTTCCGCTTGAATAGACGCGTCGATTCGTTGGCAGCGGGTCTATCAATTCGATGGAGGGGGACTGCAACAAATCTGGATGCTCACCTCGAACAAACGCGGGACTCCCGATACTTCGGATACTCACCTGTGGCGCTACGCGAACGGAACGATCCTCAGGAGTAACCGCCGTCATCCGCAACACTCGCAATTCGGTTTGCTCTGGTTGAATCAATGTAGCGACTGAGTTGGATGTTTGATCTTGCGTTATAGGGTATTTCTGCAGTCGCTCCCGCCAACTCAGAGAACTTGCGGGCAGCCCCTTCGCGGACTCTACTGCCGGCGGGGACTGGTCATCCGAAACAAGCGGTAAAGAACGAATCGACACGTCGTCACTAACCTTAAAGCTGCGATCACGGAGCTGGATTAAACCTAACGACGCCTGGGACTTTGGATCGGACGGTTGAAAGGCACTTGCATCGGGAGTCGCCCGGAGAACAATCATCTCCGCTGAAGTAGAATCTTCGGTAAACGAATTCAGTTCTGACATCGCATTGGCATCGGCAAGCAAGGCGTCAAGCCTTCGTACCGCCGAGTCTGAATTCGTTGCGTACATTGCCTCGAGCTCAGCATCAATCGAGCGAAACTCATCTACCTCTACCTCTACCTCTACCTCTACCTCTACCTCTACCTCGCTCCCATGAACCGACCGGGCTGGGAATTCAATGACCTTTGGGAATTGCGGTGTTCCAACCCGAAACCTTGGCTTCAACGAAGTAGCACGGGGCCACTCAGTAACCCCGAGCTCAGCTTTCTCTTTCTCGGTAAGTGGCGCCGTTACATCGGGGCTATGAAGGTCAGAGGAGCGCTCAGATGGCTTACGTTTCCAAGGCAATTTTGGGAGGATCTCCTGCAAAGACGTCCTCGTGCGGTCTGAGGAATTTCCCAGCGACAATCCGGTGCCCTGAGATTGTTCAGTAATCCCTGACTGCTCAACCAATTCTGAGTCTTCGGCTTTTGAATTTTCGACCTCTGAGTCAAAGGCAAATGTGGGCAGAAGTTTCGAAATCCCGGAAATCCGCTTGGACTCCCCCGACGTGCAGCCAACAACAACGGCCAGCAACCACCCGAGTCCGACAACGACTACGTGTTGAAATCGCATCTCAGCCTCATCCATGAAAAACACAACGCCGTTTACCCGACCGACCCTTGTGGCGGTACTAATCGGCAGATCACTCTATTTCTTCATGAATTTATCGACAGTTACAACCCAAACGGTCGGTCTTTCTGGTTACAGAGAAAGACCTTCCTCAATCCTTGTGGACAGGTTGACCGTTACAATTCGCACAACCCGTATTCCGATTAGGCAAACCAGGCCGAGCTTAATGGCCTAAACCTCGAGTTGATCAATTTTTGCCGCAAGGATGAAGTCATTTTCGCTCAATCCACCGATGGCATGAGTCCAAATCTCGATGGATACGTTTTTGAAACCGACAAGGTGAAGGTCCGGATGATGAGCCTCTGCCTCAGCAATCTCACCGACCCGTTCAAAAAATGCTAGTCCTGAAACGAAATCTTTCACCTCCCAATCCTTGCAGATCCGTTGGTTCTGATGTGTCAAATACCAACCCGGGAGTTTTTCTAATTGCTCCGTTACAAAGGGCAGAGGACAGGGATCAACTCCCCCTTCGCAAGGGACGCACTTCCGTACAGTGAGTTGCTCGGAATTTTGAATTTCCATTGATTTGCCTTCCCATGAAAATGAACTGAATTATTACGAGCTAAAAAATTTTAACCGCGGCTATCTGTGTAAGAATCACCACCAGTTTAATAAGAAAGAAAAAGCAGCACCGGTCGAGCTAGCCGGTAGGAGCCAACTCCAACAAATCGGCATGCTCTGCAAGCGCGTCAATTACAAATTGAATATGGTCATTTAATTCGATACCGATCGCTTCAGCACCCGACGTGATATCTTCTCGAATGACTTTCTCAGCAAAACTCTTCTGCTTCATTTTCTTGCGAACACTCTTTGCCTTCATCCCCTCAATCCCGGTTGGCCGTACCAAAGCAACTGCCGTAATGAACCCAGAAAGCTCATCACAGGCAAAAAGAGTCTTGTCGAGAATTGACAGACGTGGGCAATCTGGGATGCCATCGACATGTGATTTGATCGCATAAATCACGTCTTGAGGATATCCCAACTCAGTAAGAATCGCGGCGCCCTTCAAAGGATGATCCGGAACCGTTGGCCAACGTTCATAATCAAAATCGTGTAACAAACCCACGATTCCCCATTTCTCTACCGCTTCATTCAATCCCAACTTTACCGCATAGGCTCGCATCGCGATTTCCACACTCAACATGTGCCGTCGCAAACCTTCCTGCTGCGTATAGTCACACATTAATTCATAGGCAGCGGAGCGATTGGGTTGCCAAGTCAATTAAAGGCCACCTTTCTTGTCTTCATCTTTGTCTTCATCTTTGTCTTCATCTTTGTCTTCATCTTTGTCTTCATCTTTGTCTTCATCTTTGTCTTCATCTTTGTCTTCAT
>CALKNI010000118.1 GCA_938091115.1 uncultured Pirellulaceae bacterium
GTCACGTCTTCACGAATTAAAAACTTATCAAGGTGTTCAACGGTTGGTTGGACATCTTGGCCATGCCCGTAGAGGAGAAGTTCATCTTGCATGTTAATTGCATGAACAAAATTAAGAATCTTTCCTTTGCTATTAAGGATAAATGCTTCACAAGCTTCACCCGACTCAAGCTTCTTAATTTCGTTGGTGCAGAAGTTGTGGAAAAATGCAAGGCGGTCTTCACCGGTGAGGCGAATCAGACCGTGGTTTGCCAGACGCGTAAAGCCAGCGCTATTTGTCAGCGCGAGGTAGTCACGTTCAAGTTGGTTGGTCATGGGAGATCTATTAGCTTTCTTCGATGGGGGGGGCTCCACCTATTTTGATTTGAGTTTTGTGGGCGTCGCGAATGACCAAGCATGATTCAAAAGATTCAGCCATTCTAAGAATTTCATCGACTGATTTAAGGTGGCCAAGACCAAGTTCTTCGACCATTGATTCTGGTAATGCGGACTTAAAAAAGACCGGACGGTCTTTAATGATGCCGGCAACCCGTTGAAGGGTTTTTGTAAGTTTGGAGCTAATATTGTTCTCAAATTGCGACATGCAAGCCTTGCGGGTGTTGCGGTCAGGAGGTAATGAGATTTCTGACCAGATGATGATTGGTGATTCGCTTTGAGTAACTTCACTTGCCGCGATCAAAGCCTGAGAGAAATCGTCCCATGACTGATCGTTTGGTTTGGCTTCTATCGTCGCTACACAGAGATTAGATGGAGCAGTCCAGGATAGCGACCACAATTCGTTGGTGGCGGTCCTAGCAGAATGAAGTGCATCCTTCTTAGCGCCGCTGTAGACTTGGCGAATCGTGTCGCCCGGTCCGCAGACAATTTGAACTGCAAAAAATGCTCCAAGTGATTCGTTGGCCAATTCGATCTCGGTCCAGCGAGAGATAAATGCCCCTTTGCCCTGAGCGAATCGGTGTAAGGTAGAGGTGGTGCTGAAGTCTGGGTAGATGCAGTCTGACTGCTGGTTGGCTTCTCCGGGACTGGGGAAGCCGATCGGAATGACGACGTCAGCGTCAACGAGCGTTCGGTTGACGTAGACAGGATCACCCTCTTCGTTGGCGGCGAGGTAAGCATGCCCAGTTTGATTTTCTGGGTCGTGGACTTGGGTGTTTAATGCTCGGAATCCAAAATCAAACGAAAATACGGGTGGACGCTTCCCTTCCGCCTTGTCTTTCTCGGCCATTTCATATTGGGTTGATGGGACGCCTAGATTCTCTGCGGTTCGGGCGGTTACGACGAGGGTAATATTGTCGAGCTCAATCCCGTTAGTCAATAAATAATCGACAATCGACTCAATCAAATAGCCAGCGTGAGGAATGTCGGTTTGCAATGCGATCGCGACGGTATCACCTTCGAAGACTGATTCCGAGAGCGGTGGGTAGAATTCGGGGTTATCGAGAGTCGTCTTTAATGCGCTCGTTAGGTCGATATTGGGCTCAATTGATACATCAAGTTGGGGGACTGAGAAGTTTGCTTTGTCTGCCAGTGGTCTCAGGAGTTCAGTAACAATGCTGCCGTTCGGTTGCGATTCAGTTGTCAAGGGAATGCTCAAAATGGTGGAGTGTTGCGCCGAAGTTGATTACTTGGTCGTAATCGGCAATCATATCTATCCTTTGGTTGGGGTCAACGACCGACTCCCATCATCCTTAAAAGAACAGCATTTGTAAGCCAAGCTTGTAATTTACAAGTGTTTTTTCTTACCTGGTGGCTATTGGAGATTTCCTCGAATTCAGGGGAATGCGATACCAATGCGGAAGAATTCATCTTTACCCGTATTTTGCAAAGAGGTTAAATTAGCTTAATAAGTTTGGATCGATGTGGAACTAAGAGACTCCCATGAACGAATTTCTTTCATCAAAATATTGCTCTGCGATGGTATTCGTCGTCTTGGTGGCGTGTTTTGGCTGTGGGCAAGTCGAAGGGCCTACGATCGTTGAGCCGGTGGCTGAGCGAGTTAAGGGCACGGGAGACGCAGAAGAAGCGATCGATCTCAGAGATAGTGAATTGTCTTCAGTTGAAATACTTGACTCGGTAATTCGGCGTTATGCTGAAGCGAAATCCTACCAAGACAAAGCCGTTCTGTATCTTAGTTATGAACTCGAGGGTCGCCAAACGCAGGAACCACAACGCTGGTCAACTGTCTGGGAGCGGGGTGGAAAATATGCTGGCGCCTTGTTTAACGGAAAAGTGGCGGCTAACGGTGGGATTTTGAGTTGCTATATTTTTGACATAGAGAGCGAAAATTTGGACAACCAACATCTGTTGGTGGATTACCAAAACAGCGTTCCTTTCACTAAGTTATTTTCAGATTCAATCGCCAAATATTTTTTGGGCGGCTACTCCGATTTACCACTGGATGAATCCAAAATTGATGGGTGGCCAAAGCTGATTCCGCCACCTCTTTCTTTGTTAACCTCGCAATTGTCAAATCAGTGGATTCAGTTATCAGAGCAGTCCCTACGGCTTGCCGATGAAGATGTCGGCGGTAAAAGCTGTTTCGTGGTTAGGTCATTGTCGGAGGGCATGACGGCCGATCTTTGGATTGACCGTGAAACCTTGATCATTCACCAAATTTCACTGCCGCTTAAATTGTTGGTTGGGGAGGTCGTCACTTCACCCGAGATAAGAAATGTGGAGTTATTGGCAAAATTTCATGATGCCGTTTTCGACGCGCCGATTCCTGCGGGCAAATTTGCAATCGAAGATCGCGGGGACGCAACGCCACTAGGTAAATTTGTCGCGTTGCCTGAAGCAATTCCGTCACGATTAATTGGTCAAGTTGTTCCCGGTTTTCAGCTGATTGGTGAGCGAAAGGTGCCGGTTTCAAGTGAGCAATTTCGTGGAAAGGTTACAGCGATTCTTTGGTTGGCCGGTCTAAAGTCCTATTCATCGGTTGGCGATTTCGATCTGCTGGCGGGGGATATGTCCAACAAGCCGTTTAAATTCGGTGTTGTCTATTCCGAAGCCGATGTTAACCAGTCGGGTTCACAGGTAGTTGTGGATGAACTGGCAGCTTATACGGATGTTAAGAATGTCAGTTTTTACTTTGATTCCATGATGAAAGCGAATAAATTATTTCAGATGAATGTGGTTCCCTCGGTCGTCGTGTTGGATGAAGACATGCGACTCCAATTCGCGGTGCCGATTGAAAATGACAATTGGGAAAGAGATCTCAAGGCGGCGATGTTGAGGGTTGGAGATGGTGAAAATGTCGCAGAAGAAATGAGACAATCCTACGGTCGTTTTATTGAATCAT
>CALKNI010000119.1 GCA_938091115.1 uncultured Pirellulaceae bacterium
TGTTTAATCTTGAAGACGATCCAGAAGAAATGAACAACCTCTACCACGCCTCCCAGCACCAGCAAGTTCGAAAAAACCTGACCAATAATTTACGCACATTAATCAGTGACCTCGATGATCCGGTGGACGCCCCCAATCTGATAAAAGCGAGTCAACAGGAACTAGCTCAACCATTGCCTGAAATCTTCGATGGTAAATCGCTCGACAACTGGAGTCTTGAAAATGGTAAACCAGTCCCTTCCGGATGGGAGGTGAAGAACGGAACCATTCATCGCAAGCGAGGTAAGAAACGAATCGGTAACATCGTTACCCGCGAGCTTTATGGGGATTTTGATTTTTCGTTTGAATGGAAAATTGCCAAAGGTGGCAACAGCGGTGTCAAATACCGCGTCCAAAAATATGGCCGCAAAATGCTAGGCTACGAATTTCAAATTTATGATACTGGAAAGACAGATCAATCTCCAAGCAAAAAAGATACAGGTTCTATATACGCGCTGTTCGAACCTAGTACCAATCGCGTAGTCCATCCCGCAGGCCAATTCAATAAGAGCCGAATCGTTGCCCGAGGCAATCGAATTGAACATTGGCTAAACGGAAAGTTAATTGCGAAGGCAACCATTGGAAACGCTGAATGGGAAAAGCGAATTGCTGAAAGCAAATTTAGTGATGTGCCTGATTTTGGTCGTAACGCTACTGGCCGAATTATGCTTACCGATCACGGTGCCGAAGTCTGGTACCGCAATTTAAAAATCAGTTCCCCGCCGGCGCCCGGCGAGTCGAATGCGGCAACGCCAAAATAACATTTTAACATCTCTGTAAATCCATCGATTCGCTCGAATTGATTTTAAATCTATCCCCAAATTTTCCACCACGATCACCATTTTTACTCACCAAAAAGAAAACTAATGTCAGAATCAAATAACAACCGCCGTGACTTCATCAAGCAATCCGCGACCGCAGTGGCCTCCATCGCGGCCTTCCCTTCGGTCGCTTCAGCAGAACCATCCTCGATGGCCAACGCAAATATTCGAATCGGATTCATCGGGCCCGGTGGACGAGGATTCAAAGCCCATGTCAGAACCCTGTGCAAACTCCAAAACCAAGGTCAACCGATTGAATTGGTGGCGGTTTGTGATGTTTACAACAAGCACCGTGAAAGAGCCGCGAAATACATCGAGCAAGAAACAGGGCAAATGCCGGCTCAGTACATTGACTATTTGGAGATGATTGAAAAATCCAAACTGGACGCAGTCTGCATCGGCACTCCAGATCACTGGCATGCTAAACAAGCCATTGATTCACTCGAAAAAGGGTTGCACGTTTATTGTGAAAAACCGATGACCAAAACTGTCGAAGAAGCGGTGGATGTCATGAAGACCTGGCAGAAGTCCGGCAAGGTGATGCAAGTTGGAGTTCAATCAACAAGCCTGCCACTTTGGGCACAAGTCAATGAAATGCTGGAAGCAGGAAAACTTGGCAAAGTCTTGCAATATCAGACGGAATTTTTCCGAAACTCCGCACAGGGACAGTGGCGATCTCAAAAGCTCGAAAAAGAAATGACACCTGCTAATATCGATTGGAATCGATGGCTTGGCGTCGAGGAAGGATTGGCAAAGTTTGAAACCTTCGATCGCGAAAAATACTGCCAATGGCGTCGTTTTTGGGAATACGGATCGGGCATGTTTACCGATCTGTTTGTCCACCGTACGACCTCCATGTTTAAGGCCACGGGGCTTCGATTTCCGGGACGAGTCGTGGGAGCGGGGGGAATTTTCCTTGAATACGACGGGCGAACCGTTCCCGATGTGGCAACGGTTGTTGCCGATTTCAATGAGGGCGTTCAGGGGCTGGTGACCGCCACAATGGCTTGTGCCAACACCCCCATTCAACAAACTATCCGCGGGCATCACGGGTCTTTTGTGTTTGGTACAGGTGAAAGCTTTGATGGGTTCGATTACATCCCGGAACGACCTCAAGTCACTCGTAACAGCAAATTAAAACAGGAACGAATTGCGACCCAAAAGGTAGACTCAACCTATACGCATTTCAAGAACTGGATCGATGCGATGGTCGCCGAGGATCCGGCGATGTGCAACAACGACCCTTTACTGGGTGCCGCAGCAATCACAACCGTCATTCTTGGCGCGAAAAGCTATCGCACCGGGAAAGCATATTTCTTTGATGATGAGACGCATTCCGTGAAAGAAGCCGACTCAACCTGGGCGACGCAATGGGAAAAAAAATCCAACGAACGAAGCAAGCCTAACCATATTGCCGGATGGAATGCCGGCGATTCAGGCAGCTTGCTTGAAGACCCAGCCCATATGAAACTCGCTGGACCGTGGGTAGACGGTAAAGACCCAAGCGAAAATTAAAGCACCTAAGCTAGATTCTCCCCAAACTTTTGTCGTAATGTGTTGCCCATGAAAATTTAAACATTAACCATTCATTTGATTCTTGTATTCTTTCTATGGGCGACAACCTCGGTTGCGCAACAATGCGGTGGATCTTGTGAAGCCATGCGACCGCCAGCACCGCCAGTCTCGCTTAAGCCAATTAATCCAAGAATAAGGCGTCATGCTTCGTTCCACCGCACAATCGAGGAAACGGTGATGCTGCCTGAATTTCGGAGACATCAACTCAACGAGATGATTCAACCAGCCAAGCTAATAGATCAACTCGCGAGTCCGTTAAATTATGAGTAGGGCAAACAAACAGAGCACATTATGAAACTTGATTGGCAAACATTACTAAGCACCTCACGATACGAAACCAAACCAAAGGCCTCGGTTAAATCCCGAAGCCCGTTTGAAACGGACTATGATCGTGCAATTTACTCTTCATCATTTCGCCGACTTGGAAAAAAAACCCAAGTCCATCCGATGGAGCAAAACGCTCACATCCACAATCGTCTGACTCATTCGCTTGAAGTCGCATCAGTCGCCCGTTCTTTTGGAAGACGCCTTGGCCAATTTCTGGAAGAAAGAGGAGAGCTTCCAGATCATATCAATGAGTACGATATCGCTTTTTCCCTCATGGCCGCCTCGCTCGCTCATGACATTGGTAATCCACCGTTTGGACACGCTGGAGAATATGCAATTCGAGAATGGCTTGAAAGTCACTCAGCCGAATTTTTTCCACCAGACTTCGATGATCAAGGGCTAAAGTCCGATGTTCTTATTTTCGAAGGTAACGCTCAGGGATTTAGAATTGCTTCGCGGAGAGACCTTGGAGAGCTCGCCTACCTTCACTTTACTTATTGCTCTTTGGGCACCATGGTAAAATACCCTTGGACATCCATAGCCCCGCAAGCAAAGAGTCTTGGCAAATATAATTTTTTCTCCAGTGAGGAAAAAATTGCCAAAGTTGTATTTGGAGAAATGGGGCTTGTGAAGGGTGACGAATTTATCAGACACCCCATGTCGTTTCTGTCCGAAGCCGCCGATGACATTTGTTACCGAGTTATCGATATAGAAGATGCCGTTGAAATTAACGAAATCTCTCCAAGCGAAGCTCGTGAGCTTTACTTTGGCCTGCTGGGTGATCAAAAAAAAGAATACCACGACAAAGCAAATCTACCGCAACTTCGCGCGGAAGTGATTGGTCGTTTGATCGAAGTATTCTGGGAAGTGTTTGTAAACAGCTACGACGAAATCATGTCCGGCACACGCGTTGATGACCTCAAAGCTGGACTCTCGCCCCAAGATAAGGATTGCATTGCATCGGTCAAAACAACGAACACGACCAAGATTTTCACTGCTGAGAAAAAAATTCGCGTTGAAATAGGATCCTATCAGGTCATGGGACGAATCCTAAAAGCCTTTGGGAAAGCAACACACGCATTATCAGAACATCAAGACTTGAAATCAGTCCCATTCATAGCGCAGCGCTGTCTTTCGCTGGCATGGAGCCAAGAATACTTGGCAGCCAATGCGACACAACCCTTCACCTGGTGGATTCACCAGACACTGGATTTCATTTCCAGCATGACCGATGATCGCGCGATTGAAATTTCTAATTCGATCAATGGATTCAATTGAAACTAATTGCTTCGCTTTAAAAATTAAAACACGCAGGAAATTTCTTTCTGAATTTACAATTCGAGCCGCTGGCCACTTTTTAGTTGCTCAATTCCATATTGCGTACCGCGCCATTGCACACCTCCCCTGCTCCACAGCAAAAACAAAGCACGGGCAAAAATAAACCACAACACAGCAAGCCCAATCGGGAACAAGAGGAAACTTATTTTTGAGAGTGAAGATTGGCGCGAGAATGTTGATGCAAATATGAGTGGAAAACTAATGGTTGCTGCCCAAATGGCAACAATACTCATTGGTGAAAGAAAAAAAGTGCAACAGAAACCAAACACTGTCACTGGCAAAATTGCCAGTAACCCCATCGCACGAAGAACACTATATTTCGTCAACCCTGGACTATTCTTCTCCAACCCGCCTGTCATCTCATTGATATCTTGATACCAATGCAATGAGATCTGCTTTCCAGCTCGGGCAACCAAAGGGCGTCCACCACCACGTTTCATCATCAGTCCCAAACCGACATCGTCAATTGTCTCCATCTTTAGCCATTCAAAACCCTCGGTCTGTTTAAAAACACTTGCGCGAACCAGGTTCAATGCACCTACACCAACCGCTAAGGGGTCCTCAGCATTGGCAACTCGTTTAGCCGAAACAAAAAACATCGAGCTTGTATAAAACGCCGCGATTGCGATTTCAATCAAAGTACCTGCCGGTTTCATTCGAGGAAGACCTGCTAGATGGTCAATCTCATGCGATTGGGCAAATTCAACTAATTCGACAAGAGCATTTGGCTCAAAACGCACGTCTGCATCGGTATACAACAACCACTCGCCAGTGGCCTTTTCCGTGGCGACATGCAACGCGTGAACCTTGCCTAGCCATCCGTCGGGCAACGTGTCGATATGAATCGCGGTAAACCGTTCGTTGTGCAAAGCGAGACGCTCGATGATTTCACCCGTCTCGTCGGTCGAGCGGTCATTGATAAATATCAACTGAAGATTCGGGTAGGTTTGCTCCAACAAACCCATTGCAGTCGATTCTATGCTCGCCGCTTCATTACAGGCTGGTATCAAAACAGACAGCGGCGGCAATGCGGTTAGATTTCCTTCCTCCGGCGAGTGGTTTGACGGAATATCAATATACTGCCGCGAGTGCCACCAAGCCCGACACCAGCAAAGACACCAGAGAGTAGCGGTCAAGACTCCGGTCACCTTTAAAACGACCAACCACTCAAACATTCATTTTCTCTTCAAAAAACATCTAGACGTTTCGAAATTACTAGTGGGATTATCAGTCGACCAGAGGGATGCGTGCAACCGCCACGCCGCATTGGATACCAAAAACTTTAAAAATCGGTCACTTTCACGGATCCAAATCGTAATTCCCAAAACAAAAGGAACTGACCTCCACCTGGCTATTTGCAAACGAATTGTAGAGGCCCGCAGCGGGGCAAGTTTCTTGTGCGAAATACCATCGGAATTCAAGTTGGCCACTCCCTCGAAAGACTGATTCACACATTTGCTAAAATCATGACACAGTGAATCCGCCCACAAAACTTCTTGGGGAAATAAGTAGCTGGAAACTTGGCGATGTGTCACAATAAAATTTCAGCTACGCACCATCGTCAAATACGATTTCAAGGTAAGCTACTGCACGACAAGGCTACTTTATTGAGCAAGGGAATTCGCAACCCATAATGAGACCATCAGCATGTTGGTCACGTGAAGCTTACCTAGCGGAATCAATACACACCTGAAAGCACTCTCAATGACAACGATCTCACGATTCATCTTCTGCATTCTCACCGCCTTTTCGGTACAAGCTCTGGCAGAGGAAGGATTTAATGATCCTTCTCAAGCTAAACCAACTCAGAAAACCCCGAATGTCATCTTAATTTACATCGACGATCTTGGATTTGGTGACTTAGGTTGTTTCGGCTGCGAAGACACACCGACACCTCATATCGACCGCTTGGCCACCGAAGGAGTACGTTGCACAGCTTCTTACATTACCAATCCACCCTGCTGCCCAAGTCGTTGCAGTATGATCATGGGTCAGTATGGGCAACGGTTTGGTAAATATGGAATGTCACGAGGCCTGCCCATCCCAGAAGATCGGCCAACACTTCCAAAATTCCTCGCAGATAACGGCTACACCACAGGCCAAATCGGCAAGTGGGATATTGGAACCAAACTGCAAGGTCCCCTCCAAGTTGGATTCCATCAAGTCGCAAAAACCCCTCCTAAAAAGAAATACACCGAACAGGAAATTGCCAAGCTACCTAAGGCAATAAAACAACTTGCGTCAAAAAAGAACGCTTCAAAATATTTTTGCATCAACAAAGCTGGCGAAACCGTGTGGTTGACCGATTACGACGGTGACTCGATGGTCGACTACGTAAATCGCCACAAAGATGAACCATTCTTCCTTTACTGGTCCCCTGAAGCAGTCCACTCGCCAAGCATCGAAGCCCCTGAACGACTGATGGCTCGAACAACTGCGAAGGGAAAACGCCGAACACTTGCCGGCGCAATCGTGTCGGTCGACGACCAAATTGGCAAACTGATTGCAGCTCTTGAAAAGCATGGACTGCGGGAAAATACGTTAATAATTTTCACGAGTGACAACGGTGCCAATGGAAGCGAGGGAGGGTCATCGGCCCCCTACGCCGGAGGAAAAGGTTCCGGCACTCAAAAAGAGGGCTGGGTTCGCGTTCCCACTATTTTTTCAATGCCCGGAACCATCCCCAATGGCAAAGCCTACGATGGTCTCATCGCGAACTTTGATTTTTACTCCACGATTGCTGTCTTAGCCGGGCAGCCAATCCCTGAACATTGTGATGGAGTTGATTTAATGCCGTTCCTTAAAGGAGATATCACAAGCGATGCTCATGAGTATTTGTATTGGCTCAACAACGAACCGGGGGACGCGGTTCGGCGGCACCTGATCGCGGCTCGATGGAAAGACTGGCGGCTTTATAAAAAATACGACAAAGACCCATGGCAGCTATTTGATCTTAAATCCGACCCTCAAGAAGAACGAAATCTTGCGACAGAACACCCTCAGGTCGTCACTCAAATGGCAGCAAAACACTCGGCTTGGGCGACGACGCTAGCGCCGCTTGCTCAAATCCCGGAAATCGAGAGACCAGCTTTGAAATCAACATCCGGACATGGCTGGGCATCACTGAACGAGGTGATGGTCAAAGAGCAAGTTAAACCTGAAAAGGTCGAAGTTGCCTATTCGATGCTTGGCTTTCGCAACACGCTCATTTTCTACACCTTCGAAAAACAGAAGGTCGTGTTGAAAATCCTCATCGACAATAAGGATCAATCATTTCCACTCTCAGGTGAACTCTACCAATTCGACCCAACGACAACCGCGGAGAACTTAAAAAACTGGATCAACAATCAGCACTCCGACGCAATTTTCCCCGATGTGCCTCAACCTGTTTTCACGAAAAAACTTCCGAAAGGGTTCTGCAAGGTAATTACCTCGGAAAAAATTCGAGCACACGATAATCCTGGCCCAGTGCCAGGAAAGTTCACTGAGTTCATGGTTCAGTATTCGGTGAAAGCCCGCAACTTTGGCAAGAATATCAAAATCCCAACCTTTACCGACGATGCTAAGGTGTTCGTTCAAAACAAATAATCACCAACCACCCACTTCCCTCCCCTCCCGACATCATGAGATTTTTCCTTACTTTCATAGCATTCCTCTTTACTGGAATGTCATTGACGTTCGCTCAAACACAAACGGGCGCGTTAACAGGCATCGATGAGGTTTATGCCATCACTTCTGGGTCCGAACCGAAGATCTCAGGCAAAGAAGTGGATTGGATCTATGGCGACTACCTACTAAAGAATGAACTCATATCACTAACGATCGCGGCGCCTCTCGCGACGCGAGACGCGAATATGACAATTCGAAACATTGGTGGATCTATTTTAGATTTAACTCTCAATGAACCTTCTAACGACCAGCTAAGCGCCTACACTCCAGTTTCGGGGCGATATTTATTTCACGACCCAACCCTGGTGAAATTTGGTCGCAATGGGAATACTACTTATTGGCAATGCCGCTCCTCTAAAACCGTGGCAAAAGATAATACAATCGCCACCGTCGAGTACCGCTTAACAGACGGAGAGGCTTTCGTCGAATCGACCATTACGATCACAGGGGAATCTACAAACGACATTAAGCCGTTTGATGGTGTTCGAGCCGATGGCTGGTTTGACTTCAAACAATCCGGCAATGTCGCTTTTTGCGAGGATTCTTTCTTTCGGCAAACAATTGGTTTCCACGTCCCACAATCGTCGCAACCGCCAATTTGGAAAAAAGGCCGGCCGAACCGCTTGCAATACTCCGACGACCAGGTCATCCGAAACAAAGGTGAACTGAAATGGACGGTGCGTATTTATCCGGCAACCAGCCCGATCGACCTCGAGGCCACCGTCAACTCACCTGCCGATTCGCCAACGATGCACAAGTTTATCGTCTCTCCCGAAGCCTATCCTGATGAAACAGTAGACGCAGTTTGCCGAGCCCAAATTGAGTTGCGCCTCAACAGTGATGCAGGTAAAAACGAAGTGCCGTTTACGTTGCAAACCGATGATCAGGGCGTTGCCTATGCAAGGCTCTGCTCTGAGGCTTATGTCGCCACCGTTTCAGCCATCGGATATGAAGGCACGAAGGTTTTATTCTCTGCTGGAGAAAAAAACAAAACCGTAAATTTATCCCTAAAAAACGCCAGCGGATTTTCTGCCGAGATAAGAGACGGTGAAGACAATCTAATACCAGCCAAAGCGACGATTTACGCTGCCGATGGTAAAAACCCTAACTACGGACTGAGCAGTGCTAAGACGTTCGTCGAAAATCTTGTTTACTCTGTCCACGGTCGTTTGTACTGCCCACTCAATCCCGGCAAGTACGAAGTTTATTTCAGCCGGGGGCCAGAATACAACAGCGTCCGAAAAGAGTTCGAAGTTACCCCCGGAAAGATCCAACCGTTCGAAGTGAAACTCGATCGAGTCGTTGACACGACTGGCTGGGTCAGCGCCGACTTACACAGTCACAGCAGTCCTTCAGGCGACAACACGTCTGAACAATATGGCCGAGTCGAAAACCTGCTTTGCGAGAATATTGAGTTCGCACCCTGTACTGAACACAACCGAGTCGACAGCTACACACCGCACCTTAAACAGATGAACTTGGAACACCTTCTTGCAACTTGCACAGGCATCGAACTGACGGGTTCACCAACACCTGTAAACCACCAAAATTCATTCCCGCTTATCTGGAAACCTAAGACTCAAAATGGCGGAGGACCCAGAATCTCTTACAACCCTCTCGTGCAAATCGAGCGGCTCGCGATGTGGGACAACCAATCTGAGAAACTGGTTCAAATGAATCACCCCAACCTCCACCAAATATATGGCGACCTCGACACTGACGGCGTCGCCGACAAAGGATTCCGCGGGATGCTAAAGTGGACGGACGTCATCGAAGTCCATCCTCTAGAGACAATTTTCAAAGATATCCCAAACAACCCTCCAAGTTTGAGGCGCATGCGGATCCCCATGTTTCAGTGGCTCCAATTAATCAATCAAGGCTACCGCATTCCCGGTGTTATCAATACTGACTCGCACTACAACCACCACGGTAGTGGCTGGCGAAGAAACTGGTTCGCCTCCAGTACAGACGACCCGAAAAACATCTCAACGAATGAAATGGTGCAGCAGGTCAAATCCGGACACATAATCATGTCGACCGGACCTTTCCTCTCTGTCACAGGACAATCTAACTCAAGTCCTGATCTGGCAATTCCGGGAGACTCTCTTGCTGCAATTGACGGCAAAGTGAAATTGAGCATAACCGTTCAGTGCCCAAACTGGCTGGACGTCAATCGCGTCCAAGTTTTTATCAATGGCCAACCTAGTAAGGCACACAACTACACGCGAAGAGAGTCCCCAGAATTATTTGGAAAAATTGACGCGGTGCAAAAATTCAAATCAACATTCGATTTGACAATTGACCGCGACGCTCATCTGATCGTCGCTACCATCGGTGAAGGCATGACCATGGAAAAGGTCATGGGAAGCCGCTATGGCAAACGCCCACCCATTGCCGTAAGTAATCCAATCTATGTCGATTTCGATGGAAACGGCTTCCAACACAACAGTGACGAACTTGGTCTGCCACTTCCCAACGCTGAATCAGCCAAACAATAAATAGCTTGCCGAAAGAAAACATGAACCGGAGAAAATTACAGATTGGTCTGTTGCTTGGATGGTTTTTGGCATGCCATTCCGTTATTGCCCAAGATAAAGAACCTGCCCTGCCAAAGGGATACCTGGAAGTGGGTTCTGACAAAGTTGCAGCGATTCAGCAACTATGCAATGCAACCGCCGAAACAGGTTTATTTTCGGGTGCTGTACTCGTCGCCGATGAAGGGCGAGTTATTTTTAAACAAGCCTTTGGAATGGCAAATCACGAGTGGAACATTCCCAACACCACCGATACTAAGTTTCGAATTGCCTCGGTAAGTAAGCAGTTTTGCACCATGCTGGTGATGCAATTAGTTCAGGAAGGCAAAGTTAAACTCGACGATACAATCAGTAAACACTTAACTTATTACCGCGAGGACACGGGAGACAAAATCACGCTGCATCATTTAATGTCGCATCAATCCGGGATCAAAGACTTCACCTCCAGCTTTGATTACCGGGGAGTTATTTCACGGCTGTCCTTCCCTCCCGACGAATTCATCAAACTTCATTGCAGCGGTGATCTCGCCAATGAACCAGGAACGATTTATAGCTACTGTAATGCTGGCTATTGCATTCTTGGCAGAATCATCGAGAAGGTAACCCGTAAAAGTTTTCAGCAAAATCTTCAAGAACGGATTTTCCAACCACTGGGGATGAAGAACAGTGGTTTCGACCTAAATCAAAACGTCATTAAAAAACGAGCCAGCGGTTATACGTACGGTCCATTTGGTCTTGAAAATGCAGCCTTCATTAACATGGGTTCAACGCCGGGAGCCTCCGGCGCATTGTATTCGACCGTCGAAGATATGTTCCTTTGGGATCGGGCATTGTATACCGACCAACTCTTGAAAAAAGAATATCGAGATTTGATGTTCACTCCCAATCGAGACGTGCCAGAAGTAAAAGCGGCTGGCGGCAGACCTCAGAGTAATTATGGGTATGGCTGGCAAATCTATAGCCGAAAGCATCCAGTGACTAAACGATCTACCAAAATCATCAACCACGGCGGCGCCATCAATGGATTTCGAGCCATGGAAAATCGACTGGTGGATGACGATGCCTTCGTCATCGTATTGTGCAATCAAGGTGACATGATGGGCTCCACGGATGTTTGGAATTCGGTATTACGGCTAAGTGGCGAGTTAATCCATGTCGTCACCGACCAGCCCTATCGGATGCCAGGCAAGCCCCGCATTACTCAACAACAACAGATGTACCAAATGGTAAAAGAAGAGGGTGTCGAATCAGCGATCAAGTGGTTCAAATCCAAGGGGAAAGCTGCCGGATGGGGTGGAGCCAATGCAATGGTGGCAACACGGTTGCTTCAAGATGGACTTACCGACGACGCCATTCGCCTGATGGAATTTGATCTTGAATTGACGCCTGGAAAAGTTTGGCTGATCAGAAAAACGGCAGAGGCCTGTTTAAATAACGGGCGCCCCCAAAAAGCATTGCGATTCGCTAAGCAGGGTTTGGAACGAAAGCCGGATGATGAGGCTTTAAAAAATATTAAGGCGGAAGCAGAGCAGGATCTAAAAAAGTAGTCTGATAGAATGCGCCGCACCGATCTCTCTGCAGTATGCGAATCCACACGCAAACCGAAAACCGATATCAAAGTTTCCCTGATAAAAATAATTACGCTTAGCTACGACACGATTCAGAAACTGCTAGAATTACACTCACCTAAATATCAATTGCGCTTCAATTTAAGGCCACAGACCAGACCTTCGCTGAAACGGTATCCGCAATCAACTAAGAGAAAAATCACCCATGAACTTCATGCACCCAAACAAGTTTAGCCTGACCGCAATTATCTCTTTGGTATTACTTAGCGTCAGCCCTATCGTTGGAGAAGAGCCGCTAAAAATCTTTATCCTCGCAGGTCAGTCAAACACGGTTGGCCACGCCCGAGCCCATACCATTGCGACACTGTTTCCATCGAGCGATTCCCGCGATCAAGAACTCGTCCGAATGGTGTTTGACAGTAACAGTGGCATTTCCCTGAAGACATTAGAAGATCAACTGATACTCGGAAAAAAGATTGATGAGCTTACCGGAGGAATCTCTAACGACAAGATTAAAAAGATGGCAGATGGTGCTGAAAAAACAGCACTCGAAGCCAAAGTAAACAAGTTAAAAGCTGCGCACGAAGCCTATAAGAAAAACGTCAGCGCGGCCTCTGCGACGTCCGATCGTGTTTATATTAATTCTATCGCTGATCGAAATAAGAAGTCAGGGAAACTCGGAATTGGATACGGTGCCGATGATTTGAAAATTGGACCAGAGTATGGATTCGGTTTATCAATCGCAGAAAAATTAGACGGCCCAATTTTGCTTATCAAAACCTCGTGGGGCGGAAAGTCGCTGAACTATAATTTCCGCCCGCCCTCGCTGCCTGACTTCAAAACGACTCCTGAGTATGCAGAGGCAAAGGCAAAGGCAAGTGAGAATCTTAAACGATACGAAACTGCTGTTAAGTCGTTCCCACAAGATCTGAAAAAGTACAAAGCCGATCTTGCTGACTACGAAAAGCAGATGAAAACCGCCGACGAAAAGGCACGCAAAAAACTACGCCAACCTCGTGAGCCGCGTGAACCTCGCAAACCCAAGCCATTCAGTATGGATGAGGCTGGACTCAACTACCGAATGATGAATGAAGCTATTCGAGAGGTACTCGCGAATCTCAAGGACAACCATCCGGAATACGATGCCAAAGCGGGTTATAAAATTGCCGGCTTTGTTTGGTTTCAGGGATATAACGATCAGTTTTCGCCTCAGTTTCGAGACAATTACAAAGACAACATGATCACCTTCATCAAGGACATTCGCAAAGAATACAACGAGCCCAACATGCCGTTTGTAATTGGTGTTCTTGGAACCGGAGTCACCGCGGAAAAGGTCGCTGAAAATCAGGTATCTGTTGGACAACGAGAAGCGGCCAAAGCTCCCGAATTCAAAGACAATGTTGCTTCCGTAGAAAGCTACACCGAGTACTCGCACTACTCCAACGAGGTCTTCCAGAAAGGCTGGCCCGAACACTACCACGAATGGGACACCGTTGGCAGCGACCGCCCTTATCACTACCTCGGCAGCGGCGCATTTTTTATCCGACTTGGAGATGCCTTTGCGGATTCCATGGCCGAATTGATCACAAAGCAGAACAACTGACGATCATGACGCGATTAATGCATACCACTGATGGCCTCATAATTTGAACAACCAGTCACGTTTCATACGTGTGTCGATTTTTCCTTATGAACCAACCCAACTTCGACCGTCAATTATTGAAACCGACTAATTTTGGACACACTGCCACTGCCAGTTTTCACAACCCTTTAAATCCACAACGATTGGGAAAATTTTATGTTTCAAGCGAACTCACTAAAACTTGCCTTTCTTCTTTTAACTTTTGGAATTTTATGTGCATCGACCAACTCACTCTCTGCTCAAAGCCTGCCCGATCCCGATGGGAAGCCTGCCGACATGAGCAAGAAGGTTAAAGTCTTCATCGTTATGGGTCAGTCCAACACCCTAGAAATGGGTAAAGTCGCAGGTGCGGAGAAGGAAGGTACGCTCGAACACGCTACCAAGACCGCAGGCCTCTATCCCTTCATGGTCGACGATTCCGGCGGTTGGACCGTTCGCAAAGACGTTCGCAACATCCATACTCAAGGCAGCGGCGGCCCGGACGGTCGCGGCGGCGTTCGCCGTAATGACTGGCTCACCGTCTCGGGCGGTAAGATCGGCATCGAACAGGGCATCGGGCACCATCTCGGCAACCATTTCGACGAACCGGTCATGATCCTCAAGAGCTCCATCGGCAACCGCAGCCTCGGCTGGGATATTCTGCCTCCGGGAAGTCCGTCCTATGAGTACAAAGTGATGGACAAAAAATCGAAGACCGAGAAGACCTTTGTCTATGCCGGTTACGGCCAAAGCCCCGATCGCTGGGAAAAAGGCACCGAGCCCAAGCCAATTGGCTGGAAAGCCGGCGTTCAGTATGACGGCGACGTTGCCCGTGCCAAAAAAGTCCTCGCCGATCTCGACAAACACTACCCCGGTGCAGTCGGCTACGAAGTCGTCGGCTTCCTCTGGTGGCAAGGCGACAAGGACCGCTACAACGAAGGGCACGCTGTCATGTACGAAAAGAATCTCAATAATCTTCACAAAGCCCTTCGCAAAGAGTTCAACGCCCCCGACGCCCCGATGGTTGTCGCCACCCTCGGCCAGACCAATAAGGACGACGCCAAAGGCACCGAAAAGATGATCATCGAAGGCAAGTTTGCCTGGGCCGCAGCCAGCCCGAAAGACCGTGCTGTATTCTACAGCCATCCCGTCAACAAAGGCGGTGCCTCCAACGGCCACTACGGCGGCAATGCTCAGACCTACATGAACGTCGGGCTCGGCATGGGAGCGGCCATGGTTGAATTGCAAAAATAAGCAATCACCGATACCAGCATCGGGCTGATTCTGACCACAGAATCAGCCGTTTTAATATTTAACTCAACAGAAATGCCTCCGACTTCTTCCCAGTGAAAACAGCTGGGAAGAGTTATGGCATTTATTTAGCCCGATGGTACGAATTGATGAAAATGAAAATATTCTACTTGCTCTTCGTCCTCAATCTTGCCAGTCTCTCAACTGATGCGCAGGAAACCTTCACCCCTTATGCCACAACTGCTGAGGTTCCGCAAACCGCAACTGACTTGTGGCAGAATTACGATGCCCGAAAAGAGCCTCTCGATGTTCAAGTCATCAAGGAATGGAAAACAGAGGGAGTCGTCACCCAGTATCTGACTTTTAAAGTCGGCACATTTAAGGGAACCGAAGCAAGAATTGCGGCCTACTACTCCTATCCCGATAACGGCAAACGAAACGCAGCTTTTGTTTGGAGCCATGGTGGAGGCCAACGGGCCGAACGGGGACGGGGCATTTATTTTGCAAAACAGGGATTCGCCACGGTCGACATCAATTGGCTGGGCAGGCCAATGGAAGAGGATATCGCTATCAACACGGACTGGGGCAAAGTCGATCCCTCCCAAGGCCCCCGCTTTTACGAAAAAGCCCTCCGCAAAGGCTGGAAACGAAATCTTCAACCCGACGAGTACTCAATCGACCCGGTAGCGAGTCCACGCAACGCAAACTGGTTCCTCCTAACGGTTGCAGGAAGACGCGCCATTACATTTCTTGAACAACAACCGGAGGTCGACCCAAACCGAATCGGGTTTACCGGGTTTTCAATGGGAGGAATGATCACAGCACTCACCGCAATCGATGAGAGGCTTAAGGCCGTCGCTCCTTTTGTGGGTGGAACTGGATTCAAATACGTTGAATTTCCCGGCGGAATTCAAGGAAGTAGTATCAAACCTCATTTCCAGAACTTAGAACTCTATAAAAACACCATTGACGCTAGTGCCTATTGGCCGTCTGTCAAATGCCCGGTCATGTTTATTAGCTCTTCAAATGATTTCCATTCTACCTTTGAACGAATCTATCAGTCGATGGATTTACTCAAACACAAAAATTGGCGAGTCACGACTAATATTCACCAAAACCATGGACCAGGCCCCGAGCAATGGGCCACGCTCAATCTATGGTTCGATCAATACCTAAAAGGAATTGATCAGAAGATACCGCCGACTCCTGCCTCTAACTTAACCCTCAACACGTCTTCCTTTCTCTCCTCTGCCACATTTACAGTGACCCCAAATGATCAGGACAGGCTAATTAATACAGAGATTTATTACAGTTATGATCCCAATTCCAGGACCCGTTTCTGGATTCGAGCAAATGAAAAGTCGGCAAAGGGAATTTGGTCGACTCAGGTTCCGCTCCCAACTGATCTACCCATCTATTTTTTCGCAATCTGTCGCTACCAACTGGACAAACCACAAGCACTTGAGCGAGGCGAAACTAACACCTTCGTCCTCAATTCAGAGGAAAAATCTTTTATACCAAAATCCATTAACCTTAGTTCACTCGCGAGCATTGCCGACCCTAACTTGATTTTCGAGGACTTTAGCAGCGGCGTTTGCGACTGGTCGAGTCGCGATCAACGAAGCATCAAGACCTATAAATTTCAAAACCCCAAAATTGATCGATCTCCGAATAAGAAATTGGCAATAAAAATCGATCCCAAGGGAAAACAATTGGCACTTCGTTTAAACGTCAGTAGTCAGTTCCTAAGTCGTGAGAATAACCTTGGCAATTTCTCTTACGCTACTCGCATTTCCGGTGTTCAAGCGAGAGAACTCGTCATCTCCGCCGCAGAATTTAAAAGCACGGATAAGAAAAAATTGGGATGGTCAAAGATTGCAACGTTTGAAGTAACCCTTATCGACGAGACAACTCGTGGCAAAATCGATCTCACGTCTCCCGAGGGGCATGCCATCCTCAAACAAATACGCCTGATCGATTAGTCGCCCTGTCCTTGAACAATGGAAATCGCTCATGATGCTTAGACTTTGGATGCTTTTTTTATCAACAATCGTTATCGCTTCGTTACTGACACCATTGCAAGCCAATGAGTCGCCTAACAAGCGGGCGCAACCAAATATTATTTTGATCATGGCGGATGACATCGCCTACGATAACATTGGTTGCTACGGCAGCACCCATTTCAAAACACCCTGCCTCGATGAACTTGCCAAAACTGGCGTCAAGTTTAACTTCTGCTACTCCGAACCGGTTTGTACTGCGAGTCGTGTCAAAATCATGACCGGTCGGGACAACATTCGAAATTACACTGTTTTCGGAAAACTTGACCCTAAAGAGCAGACCTTCGGTACGATGATGCAGGAAGCAGGTTACGCCACAGCAATCGCTGGCAAGTGGCAACTGCACGGAAACAACGGCGCCCTTGCCCCCGACTGTGGTTTTGACACGTTCTGCCTTTGGAACTACCCGGGCACCGAACGTTCTCGATACTGGAACCCAAGTCTTCTTCGGGATGGAAAAAAAGTAGCGATTGATGAAAACTCTTACGGACCAAAAATATGCACAGACTTTCTGATCGAGTTTATCGAGCAAAAACGGGACAAACCATTTTTTGCTTACTATCCGATGCTCTCCGTACACTCTCCGTTTCTCCCAACGCCTGACAGTAAGAATCGAAACCACAAAAATGCGTCCGACAATTACCGAGACATGGTCAGTTATATGGACAAATGCGTTCAAAGGCTGGTCGATACCCTTGATAAAAATGGCCTGCGGAACAACACCATTGTTATCTTTACAACCGACAATGGCACGCACACCAGTTTGAGCTATCCATACAACGGTGAAATTCGAAAGGGAGAAAAGGCGTACCCAACCGATGGCGGATGTCACGCGCCTTTAATCGTCAATTGCCCCGGTACAGTCACCTCCGGCTTCGAGACAGATGATCTTGTCGATTTCTCCGACTTCCTCCCTACTCTAGCCGAGGTCGGAAACGCGAAACTGCCTGAGGTGACGCTCGATGGACAAAGTTTTTGGCCACAATGCACCGGCAAACCGAGCAGCCCAAGAGCGTGGGTCTTTCAGTATTACTACCCAAAGAAAAAAGATGCTGCCACCCAGTACGGTGAGGGAAAACCGTACATCATTTGGGCTCAAGATCAGAACTTCAAACTCTACTCACATGGTAAATTCATCGCGGTGAAGGATCGATATGAGACCAATAATATCACGGTTGGCAAAGGCACACCGGCCGCAGAAACCGCACGGCGCAAGCTTCAGGCAGCAATCAACAGTATGCCTAAAACCAACGAAAACCATCAAACCAGGTAGCACCGGAATATATCTTGCGGCCCAGAAGCCATCCCTTTCTAGACTTTATTTTTAGTTGACTTGATAAATTGATGCATCCACCTTTGAGGACCAAGATGCGTCCAACCTTATCTTTCCAATAAATTTGAATCCGCGATGCTTTCGATCAAACTCTCGAAGCGTAACAACGGTTACTGGGCGCTTTTTTATCTCTTTGATTTTCCGAACGACCTGCCGCATCAGATTAGTTGAGTGACAGGTAGAACACAAAAACACAACGGTCGCATCAGAAATATTCGAATCGAAGCCGCCATCGCAATCTGCAGAACAACTTTTCCAACACCTGAACCCAAATCGTAAAAAACATCCTCTTTTTTGAGTTGCAAATAGTTCAGCATTTGCTGAACCCCACGCGGAGTCAACTCACCATAAATCGATGAAATATTGCTGCAAAACCGACTGCAATCAGTATCAGAATACTTCCAGCCGTTTACATCTTTAAAAAGCTTGTTTACAGTCACTCGCTGGTTAGAAAATTTATGCATGAAATAAAGTTCCTTTTCTGACGAATTAATTAGGCTCGCTCTACGTCAAACAACTCAACAAAAACTTTAAAAGTAACCAAGTTCAACCTGACGCATAAATAAAAAATCAATTATCGTAGAAATTACCAAGGACAGCACTTTTAAGCGAATGAATCATGGCAACTTATAACAACATTCAAAC
>CALKNI010000120.1 GCA_938091115.1 uncultured Pirellulaceae bacterium
TTATCAGCCTCAAAGTGTTGATCATAGACTCCGTAATCATGATACGCAATTTTTTTCGCTAGGCGATAGGCCCAACTTCGCTCGGGAATTGGTTTTAAGCTCGGGGAATACTGGGATGGATGTGGTTGTGTTGCACGCAATTCAGCGATGGCTGACTTTCGTGCAGTTGAGTCCTTTGCCCCGTGTTTTTCAGCGAGGGATTCAATTAAGTCGGGACGTTCAAGGACAATACAGCCACGCGTATTTTTGGCGGCTGTCTTTCTAAAGTCAGTTAAGAACTCAGATTCATTAAACACCTGATCGAGCGGCCGTTCATCGTGAATCGATTCCTTCGCGAATTGAATAATTGGGCAAGGTTCAATGTCGCCCCAGGGGTTAATGTGATGGGTGAATCCAGTAGCTGCAGGACAGAGAGCTTTTCCGTCTGCGTCGTAATAGGCATCGATGACAATGATAGGTTTTTTGCATCGCATGTCGACTACGAATTGTCTTGCTGTCCGTTGTTGTTCGGGGGTCAGTGCTAATTCTGGAGCGGGATCAGGCCCCATTGGACGGTAAACGTGATACCAGGTGTAAAGGACGCCCATCTCAATCAGGCGGTCGACCCACTCTTCACGGAGGAGTTCTTCAAAGTTAGTTTGACATAAACTCGTGCAAACACCTGTCATGACTTTGTTGTTTAAGCAGTTTTGCAATCCATTCATCGTTGCCGAGAGTACACCTGACTTACCTCGTCGCTGATCGCTAATAATTTCCGTGCCTTCGACACTGATCAAAGGCGTCACATTGCCACAGCGACGTAATCGTTTAGCGACTTCATCGGTAATGAAATGTCCGTTGGTGAACACTTGAAAGTAAACGTCTGGGTGCGCCTCAAGAATTTCAAATAATTCTTTGTGCATGAATGGCTCGCCCCCAAGCAATCCGAAAAATGAGTTCCCCTGTTTCTTGGCTGAACCGATCATGCGGTTCATGGCCTCAACATCAATCTTGCTCTGTTTCGATGCGACATCGACCCAGCAACCGGTGCATCGCAAATTGCAACTGTTGATGATCGAGATGTAGAGGTAGGGTGGGAAGAACTTACCGTTTTTTAAACGCTTTTTGTGTTTTTGCACGCTTCGCCAACCTTTGAATCCCATGTTCCATACCAGTTTCCAAAGCAGCCGTTTGTCCGTTTCGAGCAACATACGTTTGGCTAATCGAAGATACATTTTCTGTTCCGTTGGAAATTCAGTTTGTTGCCGTCCTACCAGTTTATTGGGAAAGCAAAAGGGAAGGATGAAAGATTGAGAGCTAGCTAAGCAAATCAAACCAGTTGATCAAAGTTTGCTTGGTCTAGTCCAGTATAACCGGCATTGGAAAGTTTCACACTCACTACGGAGCTCTGTCCTAGCTGGGAAAACCGCATCATGGTGGGATATTTCACCGATCATCGGCAAGTTAGTAACCGATTTGCTCGAAAGTTGATTTGAATTGCTGCCGATGAGGAGCGTTTCTCTTAGGCGGCGCGACGCGAGGTCGACAACTCTGAGGCCTCGGAGGGCGAGGCTTGAAATGGTAGTTCCAAAGGGAGCAGCGATTGGTTGTGTGCGGCGAGTTTTGCCAAATAGTCACCCTGTTCACGGTCTTCTCGTCGATGCAATACCGCTGATACTCGACCGCCTGCTTGTCTGAGTCGCCATGGTTGAAGCGGGGCACTGAGGAAGTCCCAAGCGATTAACGAAGCAGTCCGCAAAACCGAACCGCCATCGATGCCTTGACGGCGATACGTTCGCTGGGCTGATCGACCGTGCGGTAATTTCTGTTCGCAGGTGATGAGCCCCATTCGTTCTATTTCCAAATTGGTTTCCGGACTGAAGTGGGTTCCCATCCCGATTGTTCGAAGGCTCATCGCAATTTCTTGATCGAGAAAGACTGAACTGAGGTTTTCAGAAATAGGATGAATTTGCTCAACAGCCGATCGACGATAGAACGCCGCCCATGACGTCGGACCAAGGGGAGAGACACGTTTCAATTTGGCGGGAGTCGTCCGCCACCGTGCCCCTGCCATCTTCCTTTGGAAACCAATTCCAGTCTCGACGCCAGCAGTAACTATTTTGTGAGGCTCGATAGGAGTGGTGATCAGTGGGGAGACGCTGGCAATATTAGGTTTCTTAAATGCGTCTTGGACCGTCGATTCCCAATCCGAGGGCAGTTCAATTCCGGGGCGGATAAACGCTAGGAGATCGCCAGTAGAAAGGCTGACGCCGCGATTAAACATCGCAATCAAATCAGAACTCTGCTCAGTGGATGCGAAAGTAATTTCGTCGCTTAACCCGTGGGGATCCTGGTAGGTTCCATCATGAATGACAAGTATTTCGCTATTGGGTGACCGATTTCGTAAAATCGAGGCGAGCGTTTGATCGAATAAGCGTTCGTCACCCATCAGTGGGATAATGATAGAAAACCGTGGCATTTTTTAGCCCTGAGTCAGGTTCTAGGGGGCGAATGAACATCGCGTCGTAAGCGAGAAGCAAGCATCTGATTGCTGTCATCGGGTCCTAACGCAAAGGAAATCGAAAAAAAATATTTAGATTCGGATTGCCGCATTGATAGCACCGATTTTATTACGGAATTTAGGGTTTTCGTTGAAGTTTAAAGTTTTGGGATTTGGCTAGAGCGGTTCGTAATTTTTGGGTGACTAGCAAACCAAAAATAATAAGAAATCCTCCTAACATTTGGATGCCGGTAATTTTTTCATGAAGCGGGGAGAGCCACGCGGCTGCTAAAGCGATCAGAGGTACCAGATTTTGGAAAACAGAGGCGTGCGAAGCTCCCAGTTTATGAACCCCGTAATTCCACATGGCATACGCGAGGCCCGTTGAAAAGATCCCCGAATATCCAATGCAGAATAAAATCGAAGGTTGATTAAGGTCGCGAAATCCATCGGTCTGGACAAACCATGCCATTAAGTAGTGAATCGGAAGAGTGCCAACGGTCGCGTAGAACGCTAATTGAATGGGTGTAATCGATTTCATTAAGGGGCGACTGATAATTACTCCCGTCGACCATGCAAGTGCTGCAATAAGAATGATTACGTTGCCGATCAGATTTTCATTTGAGAAATCGATGCCACCGCTCTGGAGAGTTATGACGAGCGTGCCGACGAAGGTAATTGCCAATCCGATCCATATTTTTTTTAAGTTCTCACCGAGAAAAATGAAGGCAAGCAATGCGGTCCACATCGGAATCGATGACATGATCAATGCCGAGTCACCCGCGGTTGTACGATCCATACCGATCGCGAATAAAATTTGATAGAAGCCACCTGAGAGCAGGCCAAAGGCGATGACGACTCCCCATTTTTTTGCAGAAGAGTTAGGTGGTTTTGGATTTAGGGTCGGCTCAAATTCAATGTTTCGGCGCCGGTGCTCTAGCCAAACACAGACTCCGAGGGTCATTGCAGAGAGAGAGAGTCGAACTGAATTGAACGCAAATGGATCGATCATCGAGATCCCCATTTTCATCACCGCCATATTGATACCCCAAATCAGGGCAACAAGTAACAAACTGATGTCGGCCAGTCGGTTGGATGGCGTTCGAAATGGCTCAGAGTTTTTGATGACAGATCTCAATGGATGACGCGGGGGAAGGTTCGTTCAGCAATGGCGGAGATCCCTTTGGACTTCGAAATAGTTAGGAATTTCTACGCTGAATGATCATAGAGCCTCGGTGGGATTCCTCGTAGGAGGCAAGCAAATACAGCAGAAGGTCTTTAAAATTTTGAAATAATGGGTGTTTTCAGGCAGTGCGTCAGTTTAGAGGGAATTGCCGGGCTTGAATCCTTCAACTTCAAACCATACAAAATGGTGATGCAACAATACTTAGACCTTCTTCGACATATTCTTGACCACGGAGTTGAGAAAACCGATCGCACCGGAACCGGAACGAAAAGCGTTTTTGGCTACCAGATGCGTTTCGATCTACGGGATTCATTCCCGATGGTCACTACGAAAAAACTGCATTTTAAGAGTATTATTCACGAACTTCTTTGGTTTTTAAGCGGTGATACGAATGTCCGCTATTTACAGGAAAACGGCGTTCGAATCTGGAATGAATGGGCGGATGAAAATGGTGAACTGGGGCCAGTCTATGGATCGCAGTGGCGAAGTTGGCAAGGGGCGGACGGAAAGACCGTTGATCAAATTGCGGAAGTAATTCATGAGATTCAAAATAATCCAGACTCGCGGCGTTTGATCGTGAGTGCCTGGAATGTGGCTGAAATTCCAAAAATGCAATTACCCCCCTGCCATGCTTTTTTTCAGTTTTATGTAGCCAACGGTGAACTGTCTTGTCAGCTTTATCAACGAAGTGCAGATGTCTTTCTGGGAGTGCCGTTTAATATTGGCTCTTATGCAGCATTGACTTGCATGGTGGCACAGGTTACCGGGTTAAAAGCTGGTGATTTTGTACACACACTTGGAGACGCCCATCTCTATTCGAATCATCTTGAGCAAGTGGATTTGCAGTTGTCTCGTGAGCCCAAGCAGTTGCCAAAAATTTCGATCAATGAAAATGTAAAATCAATCTTTGATTTTAAGTTTGAGGATTTTGAGCTGTTGAATTATGAAGCTCATCCTCATATCAAGGGTAAGGTTGCGGTTTAATTGCGTTCAGCGATTGCAGAATCGAAATGGGTAGGGTCGATGAATAAATTAGCAATGATCGTGGCGGCGTCCGAGAATAAAGTGATCGGAGTCAACGGAGATCTGCCGTGGCGGTTGTCTGCCGATTTGAAGCGATTCAAACGCCTGACGATGGGTCATCACATTATTATGGGACGAAAAACCTACGACTCCATTGGTCGACTGTTGCCCGGGCGAACCACGGTCATCGTAACCCGCCAATCTGATTTTGTTTGCGCTGGTGCATTGATCGCAAATTCAATTGAGGAAGCAATTGCCTTGTGCGGAGAAGACGACCTGCCGTTTGTAACAGGTGGCGCGGAAATTTACCGGCTTGCGATTCCGTTTGTTAGCGAACTCCACCTCACCCGCGTGCACACTGAAATCGATGGTGACACGAAATTGCCCGAAATTGAGTGGGCTGATTGGAATCTTGTCGAAGAATCCTGTTTTCAAAAAGATGAAAAGAATAGTTTCGATTATTCTTTTCAGACATTCACAAGATCTTAACTCTGGTAGTTGCAGGATTTTGGCAAGATTGGACGCCACTATTCAGGTCAATCTATGAGTCAATTGGTGAACGAATTCACCTTCACGATTGAATCGCCTCCGCCCTACCGTTTTCCCGGTTAATCAGCATCTGAGAATTCACTTTGAGTACAATGGATGGCGACCCACAAGTTGGGTTGATTGTTGCCGAAAAATTATTTTACTTGATTTGGTTATTCACCATGCTTCTACACTTTACGTTTGTTTTGGCCACGGCTCTGGGGCTTGTTTTTAGTTTTGGTGATTTGGCGCAGGCACAGCCAACTGTTAAGGGGGATGCTCAACAGTCTTTTTTCGAATCTTTGTCGTTTCGATCTTTAGGTCCCTATCGCGGCGGGCGATCGGCAGCAACTTCGGGAGTTGCTGATAATCCGATGCTGTATTACATGGGAGCTGCGGGAGGGGGAGTCTGGAAGACTGAGGACGCCGGGTCAAGTTGGGAGAACATTTCAGATGGGTTTTTTGGAGGATCCATCGGTGCGATTGCCGTCTCCCCTTCTAATCCGAATGTAATTTATGTGGGTGGTGGTGAGGTCACCGTCCGCGGAAATGTTTCTCATGGCAATGGCGTTTGGAAATCTCTCGATGGCGGCAAGTCTTGGAAACAGATGGGTCTGGAAGACTCCCGTCGTATTCCTCGCATTCGTATCCATCCGACTAATCCAGATGTCGTCTATGCAGCAGTCCTCGGGCATTTGTTTGGAGCGAATCAGGAACGCGGAGTTTTTAAGAGTGTCGATGGTGGCACGACTTGGAAGCGAGTCTTATTTGTCAATGAAGAGGTTGGCGCAGTTGATTTGATAATGGATCCACAGAGTTCAAATGTTCTCTTCGCTACTACTTGGAAGATTAAGCGAACACCTTTCAGTCTCGAAAGCGGCGGCGAGGGTTCAGGTATTTGGAAGAGTATCGACAGCGGAGATACGTGGGCGGAGATAACTCGCAACGATGGACTGCCAGAGGGAACGGTAGGAATCTGTGGTGTGGCCGTCTCGCCAGTTGATTCCAATCGCGTGTGGGCAATGGTAGAGGCCCAAGATGGTGGTCTTTTTCGAAGCGATAACGGAGGTGAATCCTGGATTCGCGTAAATGACGAGCGTAAATTGCGGCAACGAGCTTGGTATTACACCCGAGTCTATGCCGGGCCAGAGAATATTGATGAAGTGTATGTCTTGAATGTTCGATTTTGGAGATCTAGCGACGCGGGGAAGTCGTTTGATTCGATTTCAACTCCTCATGGTGATCATCATGATTTGTGGATCGCCCCCAATGATCCCCAACGCATGGCAGTAGCGGATGACGGGGGTGTGCAGATCTCTATGAACCGAGGAAAAACTTGGTCGACTTATGAAAATCAACCGACTGCCCAGTTTTATCGCGTCACTACCGATAATCATTTTCCGTATCGAATTTATGGTGCCCAGCAGGACAATTCTACGGTACGTCTGTTGAGCCGGACGGGTGGGCGAAGTATCGGGGAGCGAGACTGGATGCCGACGGCAGGTGGTGAGAGTGGATTTATTGCGCCTGATCCAAAGGACCCGGAGATTGTGTATGGCGGTTCTTACGGCGGTTATTTGACTCGGGTCAACCATCGAACGCAGGAGACTCGCAATATTCACGTTTGGCCAGACAATCCAATGGGGCACGGGGCGGGTGACGGCAAGTACCGGTTTCAGTGGAATTTTCCGATCTTCTTTTCGAGGCATGATTCAAAAGTGCTGTATACCGCTGGCAACGTGTTGTTTAAGACAACCAATGGTGGGGATAGCTGGAAGAGAATCAGTGGTGATTTAACGAGGAACGATCCGTCCAAGTTGGGTTCGTCTGGGGGGCCAATTACCCAAGACAACACAAGTGTCGAGTATTACTGCACGATTTTTTCGGCGTGCGAATCCGCAATCGAGAAAGATGTTTTGTGGGCAGGTTCGGATGATGGGCTATTGCACGTGACGCGTGATGGCGGAAAGAAATGGAAAAATGTTACACCGCCTGAATTGCCAGAGTGGTCTCAGATCAATTCGATTGAACCGCACCCCACGTTGCCGGGCGGCCTTTATTTGGCCGCTACTCGATATAAGCTCGATGACTTTAAACCGTACCTGTTTAAGACCGAAGACTACGGTCAGTCCTGGACGGCAATCAGTGACGGAATAGACCGTCAAGCGTTCACTCGTGTGGTCCGAGCCGATCCAGCTCGAAGGGGATTGTTGTATGCCGGAACCGAATCGGGGCTCTACATTTCATTTGATGACGGCAATTATTGGAGTCCGTTCCAGTGTAATTTGCCGATCGTTCCCATCACTGATCTCGCTGTTAAAAACGGAGATTTGATCGTAGCAACACAGGGTCGGTCATTTTGGTTGATGGATGACCTTAGTCCTATTCATCAATGGACGCCCGAGTTAATCGACAAAGAGATGCAGTTGTTCGAGTCGCGGCCAACCTTTCGAATGCGTGGCGGTGGTAGCAAGTCTCCAGGAAGAACCGCTGGTCAGAATGCCCTCGCAGGAGTGCCGATTCGGTTTTATGTCAAAGATGTGCCGAACGGGAAAACGCAAACGGAACTGCAATTGCTCGCTCCCTCTGGTGATGTAATTCAGACCTTTAGTACGAAGCCAGATCTTGATCGCAAACAAAAGAAGCTCAACATGGTGGCGGGGTTCAATGAACTGCGATGGGATATGAGGTATCCCGACGCCGAAACATTCGAGGGCCTGGTACTTTGGGGTGGTGGTACGAGAGGCCCCATCGCTGTTCCCGGGATCTACCAAGCGAAATTAACCGTCTCAAAACCTGTTTCGGATGAAGGAGTGTCGACTTCGACTGAAAATATTATTTTCAGTCAGACCATCGATTTCAAAATTGAGAAAGATCCAAGGTCATCGGCCACGCCTGGTGATTTTCAGGCTCAATTCAAGTTTTTGATTGGGGTACGTGACAAACTGAGTGAGATTCATCTGGCAATTAAAAGTACACGCGATATTCGTGAACAGTTGAAGGGTCTCCGCGATAGGCTAGAAAAAGCAGGGGGTAACGAGGAGCTGGTGGAGAAAGCCAAAAATCTAGATCGTGAGCTTTTGGAGGTTGAGCAAGCGCTTTACCAAACAAAAAACGAAAGCCCTCAAGATCCGCTGAACTACCCGATTCGGCTCAATAACCGCTTAAGTGGTCTCGTTGGCGTCGTCAGTAACGGTGACAATCGGCCAACCCGACAGTCGATTGCGGTTCGTAATGAGTTGATCGAAGAGATCGACGGGTTGTTAACGACACAAAAAGAGGTTCTCGACCAGGGAATCAAGAAATTTAACGAGGCTGTGCGCAAGGCGAGCATCCCCGCCATTTTTACCAAGGTACCGTAGGCTGGTTGCGATCAAAGAACGTTTGCTCCGATATTTACGGTTGTTTTGCAACCTGAGGGCGTTCAACTGCTCCCCTCTGTAGGACTTTCGAATTGGGAAACGTTGCTGAGCTTTCGGAAGGCGAACTAAGAGCAATTTTAAGCGGGATACCGGAATTGCATGAATTGCCCAACAATTTAGTGTATTTACGACGTTTCCGAGAATTCTCAAGCGTTTCGCGCTAGGGAGACCCTGCGGGTGGTGCGAAGTCCGCCGATTGAGGTGAAGATTAGAGAGAACAGTAATCTGACGCGTTTCCATAATTCACCATCTATTCTCGATGAATTTTCGGCTCAGAAGTGATTTGGATTTGTTCGAAATTCTCGATCGCTCTACAATTGGGGGAATCACAATCCCGGGAGTAAACCTCTTGTGCAATCAATAAAAATTTCGAAATGGGGGTCAGGGTGGAAATCAAAGTTACTGCTAGACATGGCAACATGAGTGACGAGATTCAGGAAACTATGAGAGCAAAAGTTTCTAAACTCCCTAAATTTTTTGATCGGACGACAGCGATACAAGTGTTGGTGGATTTGGATCACATTGATTCTCCCAAAGTTGAGATCATTGTTTCGGCAGAAGAGACTAATGATTTCTTTGCCTCCGACACTGGTTCAAACGTGCTTGTCGCTTTAGACAGCGCGGTCTCCAAGATGGAACAACAGTTAAAAAAACATAAAGAAAAACTTATTAGTCATCGTGGGCGAGATCACAAGATTCCAGAGGAATCGGCAGAATAAAAATTGCTTGAAGTGAACTTATCGTCTGCAAGGCAACAAACATACAAAAGGAACCATTTATGAAGTTTTCTGATTTCGTAAGAAGTGAAGCGATCAGAGCGGAGTTGACGTCTTCTGATAAAGAGGGAGTTGTCCGTGAGTTAGTCGCCAGCTTGGTCGAATCTGGTCAGCTTGGCGGAGATGATCAAGAAGCGATCGTCCAAGCTGTCTTGAAACGAGAGGAACTGGGGAGCACGGGAATCGGTCGAGGAATTGCCGTTCCCCATACGAAGCACCCGAGTGTTACTCAACCGGTTGGTACGTGTGGTGTAAGTGCGACAGGGGTGGATTTTCAAAGTCTCGATGGAGAACAAGTTCATCTCTTTTTCATGCTGATCTCTCCCCCTGACCAGCCCAGTGATCATCTCAAAGCTTTGGAATATGTTTCCAAGCATTTGCAAGATGAAACTTTTTGCCGATTCCTTAAGCAGTCGCGGACTTCTGGGGATATCCAGCAGATACTGGAAGAAGCTGATAACAATCAGTTTGCTTCCTAAATTTTTTTGCAAACTATTGATTCAACCTTAAATGGCTCAAATTACAGATGTCGGAACAGTTTCAATCAGCGACCGTTACAATTAGTAATCCTCAGGGGTTGCACATGCGCCCTGCGTATTTGTTTGTTTCAACCGCCTCGAAGTATGACTGTAAGATTGAAGTAGTCAAAGATGATATCCGGGTAGATGGCAAAAGCGTGTTGGATATTTTGACTCTCGGCGCAACCCAGGGAACAAGGGTTCAATTGGAAGCGACCGGAGCGGATGCTCAGCAGGCTGTCTCAGCCTTGGAAGAACTGGTGGTGGCGGGATTTTCTGCTACAGCAGATTCAGGAGACACAGGTAGTGGTTAGACTGGATTGGCATGCTTAAGCGAAGCAAATCGAATTTGTTTCAATCGAGTTTGCCTCAATCCAATTTGTTTTGATCGCATTGTTTTTAAAACTGGGTGTCACTGAAATCTTAAATTTGAGCGAGAGTTGGATCGAGTTTGCGTTGATCTGAAGAGGAATGCAAGTTCGATGATTACCAATGCATTAAAGATTAAGTTCTCTATGCCTGCCGCATTGCCGGCGGTTGTGAGTTCTTTGCGTCACGGTATTGTTGCCGATTCGACGCCTAATCTTTTTGCCTGGTATTTTGCGAGTTTCCAGTGTCAAATGCCTCGATGCACGATTAAGCAAGCACCGGTATTCGATGTGGAGCGAGTCTTTAGGTCTATTATTCAAATTCGATTCCCTAACCGCGCGTTATGTGGGATCGAGTTTCTAGTTAATCGTTGGAGTGATCAACGTTTGCGAGGGAATGACTTCGCCCTTCGTTTTAAAGATCCGGGTGCGGCTGAAGTCAGACGTTCCAGTTCCAGCAAAAAAAGTCACAAACTTGGGTATTGGGGTAACGCCATCGGTTCGCAAACGGCGATTCGGCAGGCAATGTCAAATGTTACCGGCCTTCCTGAAGTAGGAACGGTTTGCCCATCGCTGCCAAACCATGGCAGTCAAAAAAATCAAATCCACGCGATTCGATTGTTTGAGTCCTGTTTAGGTTCTCCAATCAATTGCCAGCAAAGAATGAATTCAAATGAAAAAAACAATGCTTATCAATGCGTCGCAAGCCGAGGAAAACCGGATTGCGATTGTTGAAAATGATCGGCTCGAGGAACTTTATGTAGAAAGAGAAAGCCAGGAAAATTTCGTTGGCAATGTCTACAAAGGAAAAGTCGTCAATCTAGAGCCAACCATTCAGGCCGTTTTCGTAGATTTCGGTGTTGGCCGAAATGGTTTCCTGCACATCAGTGATGTAGAACCCCGTTATTTTAAGCAAGGGGGATACGATCCGGATGAGATGATGCGGAAGGAGAAAGAAGCTGCGGCGGCAGCGAATGCCAATGGCAGAGGGCGGCGACCGCCATCGCACGGTGGATTCCGACCACGTGTAAAGCCTCCGATTCAGGAGATTTTTAAACGTGGCGATGAGGTTCTCGTTCAGGTGATCAAAGAGGGAATTGGCAATAAGGGGCCAACGCTTTCAACTTACATTAGCATTCCTGGGCGTTATCTCGTATTGATGCCGGCACTCGGCCGGATTGGAGTCTCCCGCAAAATTGAGGATGAAGAGGAGCGGAAACGCCTGCGAGAATATTTGTATGACCTGAAGCCGCCTAAGGGACTCGGGTTTATTGTGAGAACTGCAGGTGCAGGACGAACGCGGCGGGAACTTTCCCGTGACCTCGCCTATCTCTTGCGGCTTTGGAAGGTGATTTCAAAACGGGTCGTCAGTATGCCTGCTCCGATTGATATCTATGAAGAAAGCGACATGATCATTCGCACGATTCGGGATATCCTGACTTCGGATATTGATACCATTATGATCGATAGTGAAGATGCTTACGAACGAGCTAAAGAGTTTTTGAAACTGGTGATGCCGCGGCATTCGAATAAATTGCAGTTGTACTCTGGCAATGATCCTCTGTTTCATCAATACAAGGTCGAACAGGAGATCGCGAAAATCCATGCTCGTGAAGTGCCATTGCCGGACGGTGGTTCAATTGTGATTGACCAGACGGAAGCTTTAGTTGCGATTGATGTAAACAGCGGTAGTTTTCGTACCGATGATTCGGCAGAAGAGTCTGCCTATCGTTTGAATATGGCGGCGGCGAAAGAAATTTCCCGTCAATTGCGACTACGGGATCTTGGTGGCGTGATCGTAAACGACTTTATCGACATGCGTCGAGACAAGCATCGGCGGGGTGTTGAACGGACGTTGCGAGATTCCATGAAGCGAGATCGTGCACGGACGAAGATTTTGCGAATCAGTCCCTTCGGATTGATTGAAATGACTCGCCAGCGAATCAAGCCGGGACTGAAGCGAAGCCTCTATCAGGAGTGTCCCTGCTGTAACGGACGCGGAAATGTAAAAACGGAAGAGAGTATGGCTCTCGATGTATTACGGATGCTGATGTTGGCGACAGAAAACAAGAACGTTGCTAGTATTTCGGTTCGGGTCAACGAAAAGGTGGCGTCTTATTTGAACAACCAAAAGCGTAAAGAACTTGCCGAATTAGAGGGTCGCGGTACGCTCGATATCCGAATCGTCGGTAGCGAAACGGTTTTTCCAGAGCATCTTGAACTGGAATGCCGGGATGCGAATGAGCGTGAAGTCGCTGTTTCATTACTGTCTAAGAAGTAGACGGCTCTTTACTTGTCCAATTGAAAAAGCCAACGCCCCGAGAGATTCTCGGGGCTTTTTTTTTGGCAATCGTAAGTGAGTTTCTTAGTCGTGAGCCAACGCTTCGCATGGCTTAGTCTTTGAAATCACCTGCTCGAATGATGATCAATTGAGACGGGTTGATATGCTTTTTGAACGCCGTTCGAATGTTTTCGGAAGTCAACTTTGCGATGTTTGCTTCCCGCGTTTTGGTGTAGTCAAAGGTGCGTCCAAATTCTAAATTTGACATCATGCTTGCCGCAATCGATCGGTCGGAGGAGCGTGATACTTTTTGACGCTCCAACCATGCTTTTTGAGCATCGACGACCTCTGCGGTGGTAGGCCCCTTGTTGATAAATCGCGTCAATTCCTCAATGGCTGCCGCCTCGACAGCATCCATATTGTTGGGATTGGTGATTGCGGTGATCGTGAATCGACTGTCATTGCCCCGTGATGGAATCGAGATGGAAGAACTGACGCCATAGGAGAGTCCTTCTTTTTGCCGAATTCGATTTCCAAGTCTGGAAGAAAGTGTACTTCCTCCCAGAATATAATTCCCTAAGGTCAGTGCTTCGTTCTCGACGTCAGATTCTGTCATCGGGAAAGCCAGTCCTGCTGTAAATGTCGCATTCGCTTTATCAGGAGTGACTATTTTAATCCGCTGGCCTTGTCGGTTTGATTTGACCTCGCGTTCAATAGGTTGATACTCAGTATCCGAATTCCATCCATTGAGAATCCCTGCGAGCGATTGAAGTAGGGGAGCTTCATCAAATTCACCGACGATCGCTACTTCACCTCTGGCAGAGGAAAGCTGAGACTGATAGACCTCCTTTAAATCATCGAGGCTTAATTGGTCAATCCGATCGAGTGATTCCTCAGGGGTGGGAACGTACCGGATATCGTCATCAGCGTATCCAGAGAGCGATCTGGATAGTTGGTTCGAGGCTAACATCTGCGGCTCACCCGTGAATCGTTTCATTATCATTGACGATCGGGATTTCATTTGCTCAAAATCTTCCTCGGGAAAGACTGGTTCGCGGAGAATTTTGCCTAGCAGTTCGATTGCCGGGACAATCGAACTGCGCTTGGCTTGAACTGAAAAAGTAAGCCCCCCTGCCCCGCCACCTGTTCCCCCGCGCCTGCCTCGACCGGAGCTGATTCGGACTCCCATCTCAGCCATTTTTGCTTCAAGTGCCTGGCGGTTCATTGACTTGGTACCACTGAGCAACATTCGGGGAATCATGCCCGCCGCGGTTGTTTTATCGCGGAGAGAATCCTGATTTCCGTAGTGCAAGGTAAGGGTCATGTTGACTGTTTCGCCGCGGTTTTTCTTGGGAAGCATGCCGACTTTCAATCCATCCATGTCGATTGAGTTTACGCGAGCGTTGAGGTTCTCCGGGCTGGGATCGAATTCTTCGCCACCTGTCATCGCGGTGCCTCCTCGGTAGTCTTTGACCATGGCCGCGATCGAATCCACCGCTGGGATTTCCATTCGTTTGGGTTCATCGGTGGGAAGAAATACGCCAACGGTCCGATTGTGCGGAGGGAAGTAGGTTTTGGCGACTCGTTGTACATCTTCCGGTGTCACGGCTTGAAGCCGATCCCTTTGAAGAAAAAGCAACCGCCAATCACCCAATGACGCTGCGCTGCTGAGAGAGGAGGCGATGCGACTGGCGTCATTCATTAGTCTTTCTGAACTCCGTTGCTCGCGAATTTTTGCGCGATTAACGGCAGCAGGATCAAATTTTTCCGAACCTAATCGGTCGATGGTTTCCAGCATGGCCGCTTTGGCCTGAATGAAGTTGTTCTCAGTCGGTTGGAGTGAGAACATAAACAGGCCGGGGTCATGAGCGGTGTCAGCACGCCCCGATGCGCTAGTAGCGAGCTGGGGTTCGACTAGCTTTTCTTCCAACAAACCGACTTTACTTTCAGACATTACACTCCCGAGGATGCGTAGCGGTGCCCAGTCTGGATGTGCTGCTGCTGGCATGTGGTAGGCAGCCAATAGTGATTCGACTTTGCCAACGCGTCGCAATGTTACGTTTCGTTCTCCGTCTTGGGCAGGTTCTTCGGTGTAGGTTGATCGTAAATTGCGTTTGGGCCTAGGGATCGCACCAAAATACTCTTGAACCAAGGCAAGCGCTTTCGATTCTTTAAATTTCCCTGTGATGATCAGAACAATATTGTCGGGTTGGTAGTAATTTCGATAAAAGGCCCGCAGACTGTCGATTGGCACTCTTTCGATGTCGGAACGATTACCAATAGTTGTTTTTCCGTAATTGTGCCACTCGTAAGCAGCCGCCATAACACGGCGGGCGAGAACGCCTTGAGGACTGTTTTCACTCCGCTCGAATTCATTTCGTACGACAGTAAATTCGGATTGAAGATCCTCGTGTCTAACGAAACTGTTTACTAACCGATCCGATTCGAGATTTATGGCAAACTCCAGGTTTTCATCGTTGGCCGGTAATGTTTCATAATAATTGGTACGATCGCGATTTGTCGTGCCATTGAAACTGGCGCCGTGGTCTCGAAGCGCTGTTGGAATGTCCTGAAAGGTCGGTGTGCCTTTGAAAACCATATGCTCTAAGAGGTGAGCCATTCCTGCTTCGCCATAGCCTTCGTGCCGAGAACCGACTAACACCGTCATGTTGACTGTGATTGTCGGTTTGGACGATTCAGGAAACAGCAGAACTCGCGCGCCATTGGCTAATTTGTATTCAGTGACGCCTTCGACGGATGCGACTTTTTGAGGGGCTTGAGTCGCTTGGGGTGCGGCTGAAAGTTCTGCGGCGACAAATGCCAGCGAGACGCTGATTAATAATGCGAAACGGCAATGGCTCATTTTGACTCCAAATAAGTGGGCTAACCTAACGCAACGAGAAAGGTCGAAATTGTACGCCAAGAGATCAAGCATCTCAAATCGGTTATTTTCGATGTCGAAGGTGGTGAGTCGCCGAAGGGGGAATGGCATGCCCAAATTAGCGCACAAAAAAAGGGCGTAGCAAAAAATGCTACGCCCTTGTTCATTTGAGAGATCTCTATGTGATTAGAAAATCTCGAGTTTTGTGAACAGCTCATCGACTTTGTTCATCTTGTTTAACAGTCTGACCTTGTCGGCATCTGCCGCAGGATCATTGTCAAAGTAAAGGAACCAACTTGTCGCCCAGTCTTTATCAGGGTTAAAGGTACTGTCGTTGGCGGCAAATTCAGCGGTTTTTAAGTACCACCAATTGTTGTCTCCCGACACTTCGTAGAACTCAATTGGACTTGGGAAAGTGTCAGTCCAGCCACTTAAGATTCGCCATTGAGCCCACCAAGAGGAATCGTTTGGTAAAACGCTCGGAACAGCATCTGGCCCCGCCCAAGTGTAGGCCATGACCTGTGGAAGCCCCTGAATGATCTCGTCATTTTCGAAAGTATCAAATTCGTCCCATTCACCAATGGTGATTTGCCGTTGAAGTACGGTGACAGGAACGATTTGTCCGGTATTCGGATCCAAAACCTGTTTTGTGACACTTACTAGTGCATTTGTTCCAACTTCGGTGGCCGAGGCGACCGCAAAGTCCTTGATGAAGACCATTGGCTCATCGGTCATCGTGCCTTTGAGTAACGCAGTATTTTGAGTTCGATTAACCAGCATTTGGAAACTGTCGTCAAGGATCTCAACTTCAAGATTGGTCCAGGTGACGTTGCCGTTTCGAATTTCTACTTCGGCATCTTCGCCGAGTGCGTCGGCAACATAGTCATAACTTGAAAACAGGAATCGATCTTTTCCATCATTGCCGAAAAGAATGTCCTGTGTGTTGACATTGATTCCGCCAAACAAGCCGTCATCGCCACTCTGGCCGACAAGGGTGTCCGCTCCTGCCTCGCCGTATAGATTATCATCCCCGTCGCCTCCGAAGAGGTTGTCATCTCCATCACCTCCGTGAAGATTATCATCTCCAACGCCGGCGTTGAGTTTATCGACACCTTGGTTGCCGTACATGTCGTCGTTGTCTTGCTGACCGTAAAGAAGATCATCGCCTGCGCCACCAACGATTGTGTCGTCTCCAGTACCGCCGAAGATTATGTCGTCGTCATTCTGGCCATTGAGGATGTCGGCACCTTCATTTCCGATCAGTGTATCGTTACCATCGGCACCGTAGATCGCGTCATCTCCATCGCCACCGTAAGCAACGTCATCTCCCCCGTTACCGAAGATTAGATCATTTCCAAAGTTTCCAAAGAGGATGTCTGCATCAGCACCTCCTGAAATGGTATCGTCTCCGTCTTCACCATAAATTCGATCGAGACCGTTATCGCCGAAGAGAACGTCTGCTCCAGTGCCGCCGAACAGCAGGTCATTTCCGTCTCCGCCAAGGGCTTGGTCGTCGTCTGCCCCACCGACCAGAACATCGTCGCCTGCTTCACCGTTGATGAAATCGTCTCCAGCACCTCCGTCCAGATAATCGATTCCAACACCACCGACGATAACGTCGTCGCCTCCATTTCCAATGCCACTGTCGTCGCCGGCTTCACCGTTGATGAAATCGTTTCCATCGCCGCCATAGCCTCTATCGTTGTCATCGCCACCCATTAAGCGATCCGCTCCGCTAGAGCCGATCATGGTATCTGCACCGGCACCACCAAAAATTAGATCATCGCCATCATGCCCGACGATCGTATCGTCTCCGCCTTCTCCGTATAACACGTCTGCATCATCATTTCCATAAATGTTGTCTGCCCCGTCTCCTCCAAGAATGACGTCCTCACCGATATCGCCAAAGAGGTTGTCATTGCCGTCATTCCCTTCGATGTAATCGTCGCCGTTTTGCCCAAAAAGGTCGTCTGAGCCTGCTTCACCTTTGATGATGTCGTCACCATCGTTTCCGTAAACGTCGTCATCTCCATCACCAGCGTAAATGACGTCATCACCTGCTTCGCCAATGATTAAATCGTTTCCAGCTTCACCGTAAAGGTTATCTGCTCCGGTAAAGCCATAGAGAAAGTCATTCCCTTCGCCACCGAGAATTGTGTCATCTCCTTCGTTTCCATGAAGTCCATCGCTACCGCCAAACCCTCGAAGGGTGTCGTTGTCTGCTCCACCGTACAAATTGTCGCTGGCCGAACCTCCATTTAGCTCATCGGTTCCGGCTTCACCATATGCGACTGAAGGGAAACCAGTCAGATTGGTAAAAGTATCGTTTCCGTCTCCACCAAAGAAATTAATTTCAGTTAGAGCAGCGATGCTCGTGTCTAAAGTGAAATCGGAGGTGTTGCTCAGTTGAAAGGTGACTACATCTCCGGTCTGAGAAACTAGGGCGATATCGTCGGTGGCGTCAGCCTGCATCGTTACGATATCAGTTGTGGGGTTGTAAGTGATACTCGCGAGCAGGTGTCGAGCTTCCAGATTTTGGTACTTCAATCCCTGGTCCCGTGTCGATTTTTTGACCGATGCGCGAGGCAATTGAAACAACTCAGATAGGTTTGCTACAAATCGAAGCATTGTGGTGATCCCAGGCAAAATTGAACTCGGTGGAATGCAAGGTAAACCGATAATACCTTGATATTCCGTTGTAATTAGCGGTGCCCATCCATGCAAATAATACCCTGATTTTCCAAAGTTTTTCGTTCTTATTTGGTGAAGATCTTAGGGTTACGCCGATTCCCGACGCAATTTTGAATGTGTGACTCAGATCCGTATCAAGGGGCGGGCCGTATCAGCGGCTACCTAACTACATCTACAGAGTCCGGGCATTTGATATTTACTTCGGCAATTTAGTTCCCGCTAGCGGTTGGAAATTTACGATAATCCTCAAAGTTCTCCAAATCTAACACGGATAGCTGCCGATTCCTGAAAGGTATGAGGGTCGCGCAGAGTTTTGCGCCAAAATTGCAGCTAAATACCCCAGCGAGCGACGTTTTCACTCCGCTTGCGCACTGAGGTGATCATGGAAGATCGCGGAAGAATTAAACGAAAATCATCTCATTGGCGACTTGTAGGTCGGAGTGTTGCTCTCGTCATAGGTACTTTTAGCTTTCTGTTTTTACAGGGATCGTCGATTTTCGCTGACCAGCCGGAGTGGATTTGGTCCCCTAAACAGAGTAGCGCTGAGGATCTCAAAAACCTAGGCGAATGTTATTTCCGCAAAAAGTTCACTCTGATCCAGCCGGAAGACGCAGAAATGGAATTTGCTGCCGGCGATGAATTTGAGATCTATATCAATGGAAAATTAGCTACCCGGGGACAATCCTTCGGTCAATCGACGGAAATGAATATCGCCGGTTATTTGCAACCCGGTGTCAATTTAATCGCAGCACGTGTCAGACATCACGATGGCGATCAAGTCGGTTTGGCTCTTCGCATCCGTGTCAAAGAAAAAGGAGAAATGCGGTGGCGGCGGTTGCTTACCGATGCATCCTGGAAAACGCGAAGTGCCGCTCCGCGCAACTGGAAGACGACTGGAGCTAGCGACATTGGTTGGCTTAAAGCAACAATGCTAAGCGGCAGCAAACTGGAGGCCAGCATCGAGCCGGCCGAGGATGTTGCTTCTGATTCCACCACTCCTTCACCGGTTGCAAGTAATGCAAATGATTTTGGTATACCGTTACCAGTAGATCCAGTGGAAGAGGCCGCTCCGCCGAGCAAGAAGATTTTGCTCGACAAGGAAAGCTTGGACACCCTTGCAGAGGTCGCTGATTCAGTGGTTGCGAAATCGGATAGCGGTTTCGTCAAAAAGACCGCAGGGCAACGTCAATTCGAAATCCCTTATGGGTTTGAAGTGGAATCTGTTTTGGCGAGCGAAGAGACTGGTTCGTTAGCGGCAATGGAATTCAATGAATTTGGATCCCTGTTGTTGTCGCAAGAAGGTGGGCCGCTATTGATTGCCGATCCAACTAAATCCGAGCGTGATCCAGAGAGAATTCGAGTTTATTGTGACGAAGTCAAGAATTGCCAGGGCATTCTTCCGCTCAACGGCGAGGTGTTTGTAACGTGCGAAGGTCCCGAGGGAAACGGTCTCTATCGTCTAGCTGACCAAGATAAAAATGGTTTTCTTGAAGTCCAGCAAAAGCTTGTTAGTTTTCAAGGTGAAAGTTTGGAGCACGGTGCTCACGGACTGCGACTGGGTCCCGACGGTATGCTTTATGTGATTATTGGAAATGGAAGTCAGCTTATTGGAACCTCGGATAGCAAAAGTCCTTATCAATTTTTCTATGAGGGAGACTTAATCCCTCGTTTTAAGGATCCAGGTGGGCATGCTTTTGGGGTCGCCGCCCCCGGAGGGACAATCATTCGCGTGTCTTTAGACGGTACTCGAAAAGAGACTGTGGCGGGTGGAATTCAAAATGCCTATGACTTTGCATTTAATGCCTGGGGTGATTTGTTTTTTCAAGATAGTGATATGGAATCCGATATCGGTTCCAACTGGTATCGTCCGACGATGGTTTTTCACGTTCCCGATGGAGCGGAATTTGGTTGGCGGAGTGGATGGTCAAAATTCCCGCAGTATTACGTTGATCAAATGCCTGCTATTTGTGAAACGGGTCGAGGCTCACCTACCGGTGCAGTTTTTTATCAACACACTCAATTTCCAGAATCTCACCAGAACGCGATGTTTTTTGCCGACTGGTCGGAGGGACGGATATTGATGCTTCAAGCTAAGGCCACGGGGGCAGGTTATACGGGTCAAGCAGAAACATTTTTGAGAGGTCGCCCATTGAATGTGGTTGACCTCTCGGTTGGATTGGATGGAAGTCTCTATTTCTGTACAGGAGGTCGCGGAACCAAGGGCGGAGTTTACCGCGTGTTTTCGACTTCTGATAAATTAGAACCCCTCGCAGAGGCATCCGCAATTGCCAAAGCGATCGCTCAGCCGCAGCCAATGGCGGCTTGGTCAAGGCAAAAGGTGGCGCAGTTAAAGATCGAGTTGGGCGATCAGTGGAACCCTGAGATTGAATCAGTCGCGGTTGATAAAACGGAAACATTGAAAAATCGGATCCGAGCAATGCAGCTCATGGTATTTTTTGGTCCCGTCCCTTCCGATGAGCTGTTGATTCAATTGAGTGAAGAGAAAGACGAGCTGATTCGCGGTCAAGTCGCACGCTTATGTGGGCTAAAAGAGGGTCGGGATATTGAAGTGCTTCTTGGGAACTTACTTGCCGACACTTCTCCAGCGGTAAGGCGGAAGGCGGGGGAGTCGTGGATGAGAATGGAGGCCTTTCCTCCTCTTCCACCGGTCTACGCGATGCTTGGTTCGCTGGATCGTGCTGAAGCGCTGGTGGCGAGACGGATTCTCGAGAAGATTCCGGCAGAGCAATGGGAAAACGAGATTATCAATTCGGATGAACTCAGATTATTTATTCAGGGATCGGTCGCCCTAATGACGGCGTCTCCGTCACTCGAACGAGCCTATCAGGTTCTAGCGAAGGCTAGCCAATGGATGGAAGGATTTGTCAATGATCACGACTTTGTTGATTTGTTGCGTACGATGGAGTTGGCGTTGGTTCGTGGACAGGTAAACCCCAAACTAATTGGTGGGTTTGCTGATCGAATCGGTAGTGAGTTTCCCAGTGAAAATTCGCTGATTAATCGTGAGTTAATTCGCCTGCTGGCATTCTTGCAAGTTGAGCGGCTCGATGGCCGGATGCTTGGGTTTCTTTCGAATGAGTCGGTGGAGGTGAATGACAAGGTTCACCTCGCCTTACAACTGCATGCGGCGGGCGAGAGACTTGAGCCCGCTTTACGGTTGGCGATGATCGCAACCCTCGAGGAGGCTGTCCGTGACAGCCGCGGTGCCGGGAACAGGCTGTACGTGCAAAAAGCTGTAAAAATTCTTGCCCAGACAATTACCGACGACCAGTTGGCTAAGGTGTTTGAAAATGGACATCAGTGGCCCAATGCTGCGATTGCCGGTTTTTACAAATTGCCGGAGTCCCTCGATCCGGAATCTGTACAGATGATCGTGGAGCTCGATCGGAACTTGAAAGCAATCGAAACCTCCAGCTATGTAACGGACCAGGTGCGGCTTGGCGTGATAGCAGCGTTAGGACGGAGCGGTGATCCGGATTCAATGGAGTACCTTCGTATTCTCTGGCAAGAGGAGCCATCTCGCCGTAATGATGTTGCCATTGGATTGGCTCAACAACCGGGAGATGAGAATTGGGCTTATCTGGTCAGTAGCCTTCCGGCCCTTGACGATTTGACTGGCGTAGAAGTCATTCAAACGCTGGCGGGAGTTGCTCGGCGTCCGCGCGAACCGCGACATTACCGGAATCTAATTATAGCTGGCTATCGAATGCGAGGTCAGGATGACGGTGCGACCGCGCGTTTGTTAGAGCACTGGGCAGGTAAGAAAATTGATTCTAAAGGTGACGATTGGGAGTCAGTCATGAGGGCTTGGGGCGAGTGGTTCCGACAGACCTGGCCTGCTGAGACTCCCGTGTCGGTTCGTGATGATGATCGCGCTGCCGGAAAGTATTCGGTGAGCCAGTTGTTAGCGTCGATCGAAGGAATGTCGGCTGGGAATCAGCTGATCGGAGGTGCAGTTTTTGAGAAAGCTCAGTGTATCAATTGCCACCAATTCCGGGGGCGCGGGAAAATGATGGGGCCGGACTTGACGGGGCTAGGCAATCGGTTTTCTCTTCGAGAGTCTATCGAGTCTACCGTTCATCCATCCAAGACCATTTCAAATCGATATCAAGCCAAAAATATTTTGACAGTTGATGGACGTGCCTTGAGGGGCATCGCCCGTCTCCAGGCCGATGAATCTTACTCGGTTTGGCTTGAAAATGGACGTTCTATTACGCTTGCCTCAAGTGACGTGGAAGAACTCAAAGAAAGCAAACAGTCTACGATGCCCGAAGGATTGCTGGATGACTTAACAATTGCAGAGATTAATGACTTGTTTGCCTATCTCCTGGAGCCTCGAATCGATACGGTCGACACGACTGAAATGCCGAAAATTTCCGAGGCCGCGCCTGCTAAATCTGTGAAATAGATTTGCGACTTTGCCATCTCTTTCGAAATACCTCGAAATCCGAGCTTGATTTAACCGGTTGGTCCTTTTTTTATGTGTGTTGTTCTGGAAAATCATTAACCTGCTAGACTGCGGATGGTTAACAATTACAGACCTGGGCCAAATAATGTCAGACCAAGAAACATCCACTGATTCGAACACTTCCGTTTCTGACTTGCGAGAGCTAGTGCGGGAGTTTGTCGAAGAGCGGAATTGGAAGAAATTTCACTCACCAAAAAATTTAAGTATGGCCTTAGCGATCGAGGCTGGGGAACTGATGGAACATTTTCAGTGGATAACGACTGCTGAATCGAGAGAGCTAGACGAAGAAAAAAAAGCTGAGGTTGGAGAAGAGTTGGCTGATGTCCTCTGTTATTCATTGGCGATTGCAAATGAAATGGGGATTGAGATTGCCTCTACTTTGAAGAACAAGATGGTGAAAAACCGACAAAAGTATCCTGTCGAAGAAATTCTTGGTCGGTTTGGGCACGATGATCCCCGCCCGATCAGTAAAGATTAAGGTCGAATCGCAGGGCCGTCCAGATTCCGTGGGAGAACAAAACGTTGATCGGTTTAGACTTCTGCCTCATTTCTAAACACATCTTCGTTTAGTTCGCCTTCCCATTTAGCAACGGTGCAAGCGACAGCAATATCGCCAGAAACGTTTGTGAGTGTTCGCATCATATCGAGGAGGCGATCGAACGGGAATATAAAGGCGATGATCAAGAGGGATTGTTCGGCGGAGATTCCGACGACACTCAAAACGGTTGCCGCCAACAGTAAGCCTGCCGAGGGAATCCCAGCTGCGCCGATAGAAACCAGTGTCGCTGTCATGGCAACCATCACGTACTGCGACATATCCAATTGGAGTCCATCAGCTTGAGCTGCAAAGAGTGCGACGAGTCCAAGGTAAATCGCTGTGCCGTCCATGTTGATCGTAGCACCGAGAGGCAGCACCGAACCGGCAACTGATTTGTCGACTCCTAAATTAGTCTCCGCACATGAGATCGTAACAGGAAGCGTCGCGCTGGAAGAGGCGGTCGAAAATGCGACTCCCTGAGCGTCCGCGATACCTCGAAAGAATTGCTTGAGCGGCAGGCCAAGAAACAGCCGGATAATCATGAATCCGTAAACAAATATGATCTGAAAAATGCAGGCGGCGTACAATGCAATTGCCAGCCACAGCAAGTTGCTCAAAACTTCAATACCTTTGGTAGCCATCACCCAAGCCATTAGCGCGCAGACGCCGTAGGGGGCCAATTCCATAACCATCATTGTGATTCGCATCACAACTTCTGCTGCCGAATCAAAAAACTGACGAACAGGATCAGCTGCTTTTCCAACAAATAAAATCCCGATCCCGATCATCAGTGAGAAGAAGATGGTGGGCAGTACTTGGCCATCTGAAAGGGCCGCGACTGGATTGCTGGGAATGATATCGAGCAACCGGTCGACGAAACCGCCCGCCTGTTCTGCAGCTGCCATTTTTCCGGTGACCGAAGCAAGGTCTTCCGCAGAGGCGGTATTGTATTCAACGCCGACTCCCGGTTTGATGAGCGTGCCCATCGCCAAACCCAGGCTAACCGCAAACAGGGTCGTTAACATGTAAAGGCCGATGGTACGGGCGCCCAGTGAACCCAGTTTTTTCGGATCTCCCATGGCAGTCACTCCGGAGACCAAGGTGGTAACGATCAACGGAATGATCAGCATTTTGATCAATCGGACGAAAGCATCACCGAAGGGTTTGAACCACGTGTCGCCAATGTTACCGGCTCGTTCGAACCCAGAGAGTGTGGTCTCTGCGTTGACGGATTCCGGGGTGCCGTAACGGACGGTGAGCCCGAGTCCTAGACCGAGGATCAGACCGACTAATACCCGTTTCCAAAGCGTTAACGCCTGCCATGATTTAAACATGTTTTCTCGGGGAATGAGTGTGCCAACTGTTGTTTAATTTGGTCTGTTCGCCAAATTCAAAACACAGTTTAAACAAAGTTGAGGCAAGAGTCATCTACGGGAGTCATTGGCCAAAATTATAAAATTCACTCACTGTTTCTGTGGGAACAGTTTCCCCTGCTGAGAGTTCTAGATTGATCGTCCTAGGAGTTTCCGTGGTTTTAATGAAAAATAGCCATTTTGATTCTGGTCTCATCGGTTCATCCGTTTGAACAAATGGGGCGCGAATGTAGGTGGAAGTCCCCTCGAGCCGCACGAGAATCTCGTCACTCGCCAATTGGATTTGGATAAATTCACCGTAGATCGGAAGATGTTGATTTGGTTTCTGCAATGCGGATTCAGCGAACGATCTATTCATTTGTTTCAATGCAGATTGGTCGTCGCCGGAAAACAGAATCGCGCGTTGATTAAGAGCAGTTTCAAGTTGGGTCAGTTGTTTTATTACCTGTTTGCCCATTTCGGTTGAGGGTTCCTTTTTCACTTGTTTTTTGAGCTCGGTATAAGCGGTTATCAAGGACTGGAACGTTTCAAATTCAGTTTCGTTTTTCGGAATCCAGTCGAATTGTTTGCACGCTTCGGTTAGCTGGTTTAGCTTCACTACCGCTTCACGTAGCGGATTATCATCGCTGACAGAGATGAAATCTGAGGTTTCTGAAAGAGGAGAAAGTTCTTTAAGCGGTTTGATTTCTCCATTCGCATTTTCCCTCAACGCATTGGCTGAATTGGCGGGTACAAAAAAATTATCTTCATCGATCCGAAAAGAAAGCAAGGCAGCGAGACCGCCATCAATTTTGAATAACGGAGTGCCTGGCAGACCAAGCGTCGAGGTTTTGGCGGAGAACCAAACCAAGTCAGTGTTTTTCAATTTCATCCTGTCGGCCGTTGCTTGCGCTACACGGCTGAGGGAGTTGAGCGTTCCCCGCGATTGAATTCGTGTTTCGAGGCCTCCGTAAAGGTTGTCCAGAGATGGCGGCGCACATTGCAGCAAGAATTCGCTTTTTACGACGTTGTTTCGAGTGATCGGATCGACGGTTGTGAACGCGACAACGAAACGCCGGTTCACCGACAAAATAACAAGGTCTTCTTCTTTATTGACTGCGATATATCCACGTACTAGGTCGTTCAGTAATTCGGTTTCGCCAAGATACTGGATTGTTTTCAGGCTGGATGAGACTTCGATTTTTGAAGCTCCTTTTACGGTGCTGTAGTTCGTCAACACCCAGCCGCGTGAATCGATAATGGTGCCAACTGCATCGTGCGTGCCTTTGCCGTCGTAAACTTTGAGGCTGAGCAGATTGGGCTGAACTGCCTCCCAGCAATTTTGGGCGGACTTGGGGTCGAGTTGTACGAACTGTTGGTCGGGGATATTTTTGGGGATCTGTTGCTTAAGTGTTTTCGGGGGTAATTTCGGTGCACTGGTTAAGGCTTCTTCTTTCGGTTCAATCAATAGATTTGGGGCAGAAGTGGGTTCTGTGTCCGATACGGAGCTTTCAACTTGTTTTGCAACTTTGTCCTGCCTCATTTGCTTGACCAGCAGACCAGTCAAAATTCCGATGGCGATGGTCAGAACCGCCGTAGTAATTAATGTCGAAATAAACCTCCGTTTTCTTCTTTTTCTTAATTGGAGTGCAAGTCTGTATTTGTTAGTCGATTGCGAAGTTTGGTTGGCCTGAGTTTCGGTTTTTCCAAGTGGATTTTGAACCACATCAGAAATAGCTTGAGAAGGAGGCTTGCCGGTAGCATTGGGAACCGAGAGACGATCCGGGTCCGTGGTTTGTTTTTTTTCGGTTGTGAGCGGTGGAGAAACTTTGGCGGCGGTTGAAAATTGAAATTTGCGGGAACAACTTGGGCAGATGACCTTTTTGTCAGGAGGCAGTTCCGGTGTGGTGATGTGCTGCTCGCAAATGGGACATTCAATATTAAGTTGCATCAGATTCGAACTTTCGAGTTCAGTCTTTGAAAGGTTTTTTAAATCGAAAATGAAAAGTAATTAACACGGTCGGCTTTTCGTTGCTTGAATCAAATTCCCCTGTCAAGCTTTGTGGGTAACTTTGGGAGATCGCCGGCGCGGATAACAGGTCTGGCAAATTTCACATTTTGTGCCGTCGCACCCACGTGCTGAACAAAACTCCCGTCCGTAGAAGATGATTTGTAAGTGTAGGTCATTCCATCTGGATTCGGGAAATAACTTTTTTAAATCAAGCTCAGTTTGTTTAACATTCTTACCGCTGGTGAGTCCCCACCGTTGCGCGAGTCGGTGGATGTGGGTGTCTACAGGAAATGCTGGTACTTCAAACGCTTGAGCCATCACGACGCTTGCCGTCTTGTGGCCAACTCCCGGTAAATCTTCAAGTGCTTCGAAGTCGGCAGGAACTTCTGAATCGTATTCATTAACCAAAATTTTGGAAAGTTCCGAGATCGCTTTTGACTTTTTAGGTGAGAGTCCGCAGGGGCGAATAATGTTGAGGATTTTCTCAACGGGTACCTTTGCCATTTTGACCGGAGTATCAGCAAGTTGAAATAGCGCAGGGGTGACTTGGTTGACTCTTTCGTCGGTACATTGAGCGCTCAGTAATACGGCGATCAAGAGCGTAAAGGGGTCATGGTGATCTAATGGGACTGGAGGGTTCGGGTAGAGTTCTTCGAGTCTTTGCTGAATAAACTCAACCCGTTCGCTTTTTATCATGTTGGATTTCTCGATCAGACTTCAGTCGCCTCACCTCGCGGCGAACTTTCTAAAACCAAAAAAGGTTCACGCTAAGGCGTTCGAATAATATTCCGCTATTCTCCGTCAGCACTCGATTCTGTTTTTACTTTGTTGGGTTTGTAGTCGTGCTCCCGTTTTCGGATAACTTCCGCGGTAATAATTTTATCCTTTTCGACACCTTCAATCGGCTGTTCGGCCACCGGCGTTGAAGTGTGAGTTTTTTTGATTGCGGCTAAGACATCCATTCCTTTGATAATGCGTCCGAAGCAAGTGTGCCGTCCGTCAAGCATGTCGGTTCGGGAAAACGTGAGAAAGAACTGTGCTCCTCCCGTATTGGTTCCGGCGTGTGCCATGCTAATGCAATTAGTAAAATGCAGTCTTTTTTCAGGCGAATTACACTCGCATGGAATAGCATAGCCCGGCCCATCGCCATCGACTTCAACTCCCCCCTGAAGTTTGAATCCACCGCCTTGAGCCATGAAGCCATCGATTACCCGGTGAAATAGCCTGTCCTTGTAATAACCAGCCTCGACGAGGCTAATGAAATTGCCAACGGTGTCCGGCGCCTCATTCTCGTAGAGTTCGATGATGATGTCTCCTTGCGTGGTGGCGAGTCGAACCCGCGGTAGATCGTTCTGCTTCGCTTCGGCGTGTCTAAGTAGGAGTTCATCGAATAGCTCGCGTGCGGGGATGGAAAGTCGTTCCGAGCGAGATGCCATGACGAAATACTCAGGGTTGATATTTTGGCTGATGAGGGTGTCGCCGAGTTGGAGTACTCTGGCGTCCCGGCCGAACTGAGCATCATTCAACATAATGCCTAGTAAGGTTCTAGTGGCTTCAGAGTCGTTCGGTTTCGCCACCATCTGAGCTTTTGCCTGAGTCTCAAGTTTTATGATCAGCGCTTCTGCCTGTGTCAATAATTCGGTGTACTCTACAATCAACTTTTCGCGGTCTTGAGGTTCTGACGGAGGCGTTTCAGTTGCTTTTGCAGTGTTGGGTGCGGTCGATTTCAATTCCGCCTCTTTTGCAGAAATTTTTCCATCGAGCGTCTGCCATTGTTGGAGAAGTTCCTTCAGCGTGGTTGCATCCTCTTGGCTTTGCAGGAGGGCGAAACTCGGCATCGGCAGGAAACCAATGACAAAGAAGAGGAGGATCAAAGAAATTGAAAAAGATCTTGAAGGGTTCACCAGAGACTCCAATAGAATTTGAAGGTCACTGAATAAGCAGATATCAACTCTGCTTTCAGTTACTGTTCAGCGGTTGTTTCTAATCGATCATTGTAGCGAGTTATCACTAAACAGTTGAAGATTACTTCGATTCTGAATTACCAGTTACTCAGTTTTTTTCTGTTATTTTTGTCGGCAGATAATCATGGTCCCGCTTTCGGGAGACCGTTGCCGTTAAGATTTTTGAATAGTTACCTTGTTTACCAGGATTCATTGTTAATGACCCGGTGCCAGTGATTCGGTTGAGTCGCCGGACAGCGTCCATCCCAGAAATTACGCGGCCGAATACCGTTTTTTTGCCGTCAAAATTCTTATTCCGTTGATAAGAAATGAAAAATTGAGAACCACCGGTGTCGACTCCTGAGTTTGCCATGCTCAACGTCCCTGAGAAATGGTGTCGGATATTATCTCCTTCAGTTTCACACGGTATTTTGTAACCAGCGTCGCCCGTTCCTCGGTCATTTTTGCATCCAGTTTGCGCGAGCCGTCCCGGAAGAACTAGAAAGAAGTTCATTTGGTCATAGAACTTGTTTTCGACTAAATGAATAAAGTTTCCTACGGTTTTGGGAGCTTCATTTTCAAATAGTTCGACAATAATTTCACCTTCGCTGGTTTCAAATGTAACGCGCGGCAAATCGTTAGAATCCGCTTCCCGCTGGCGTATCTCTTGTTCACGATTCCACTTGGAGACGGAATCATTGAATTCATTTCGGATCGCTGATCGCAGGGCAACCTTTTGATCCTCAATTCGTTTGAGCATCACTTCGGCATCGGAATAATTTTCGGTTGCATTTGCCGCCAAAAAACCTTGATAAGCGATGTCTTCTTGGCGAAGCGTAGCTGAAAGCTCACTCCCCTGATCGATTTTAGTTAGCATCAGCTTAGCAACTTCTAAAGCGCTTTCAGGATCGAAATTGGAGCCGCTTCTCGAAAGATCTATTTTTTTCGAGATGATATTAAAAACGGTTTGACAGACACGTGGGCTAGGATTGGCGGACTGTTGAAAAGAAAGCAGCGCTGCTTCGTCGAGTTGGCTTTTAAGCTGCCTGTTTTTCTCCTTTAACAGGTCGATCTTTGCCATGTGTTCAATCTGCCGTTTTGGGAATCCAATCGGGCTGGAGCTGAAAAGGCGGGTAATCGCAATTTCGTTTTGGTTATATTGCTCGAGAACCTCTGCGAACGTCAGCGAGTCGTCTTTGGATCGAGATTCCAACAGCGAAGTTTTATTAACTGCGGAACCGGGGTTGGACGTCGGTGGTGGAGCAAAGTTTTCCTGCGCAACTAATGGTAGGCAAGAAACCATTGCGATTGTAATCGCCAGCAGTAAAACATTTCGGTAAAGCATGAGCATCATATCAGCAAATCCTACGAATGTTCGTAACCCTTATTTCTTGTCTTTGACTCTATTGGGTTCGTACTCGTGGTCTCTTAAATTAGTGATTGTGATAGACTCAATGATGTCTGGGACAGCGTCCTTAATAAACTCTTCTTTGTCCTCTTCTTCGTTTACTTGAAACGTCTCCTGAATATTGTCGAGAATACTCATGTCAGAGATCACTCGCCCAAAGACGGTGCTCTTGCCGTCGAGATTGGGGCCGGGAACGAGCATGATCCGAAATTCAGCAGCCGCCGTATTAGGTTCGTTATTTTTGGTAACCATAGCGACAGATCCCCGAAAGTGATGCCGAGAATCGGATCTTTGGTGCTCGTCGTAGATTGTATATCCAACCGGTTGAGGTCGACTCATTGTCATGAGTCCCGCATCAGCAATAAGGTTTCTTAGAACGTGGTGAAAAATCATGCCATCATAAATTCCAGTTTGGACGAGGCTGACAAAGTTCCCAACTGTTTCCGGCGCTTGATTCTCAAACAGTTCAATCACGATTTCACCGCGATTGGTTTTGATGATCGCTTGTGGTAATGGCTCTCCCTGGGCGTCCGAAGCACGTAGGGCTAGTTCTCGTTCATAACCAGTCACGAGTTTGTCCATTGAGTTGCCATACAACGCACCTTCAGGAACACCAAGTTGTTCGGCTTGTTCTTTGTTGGCCTGATAGTACTGTTGAGCAAAAGCGAAATCATTGTTCAGGATTGAGACACGCCCCATGAGATTGTAGAGGTCTTTGTTGTCGGGGTACAGTTTAAGTAGTTTTTTGGTCGTTAGATAACATTTTGCGAGTTGTCCCTGAGCGATGAGATCTTGATTCATCATCGAAACAATTTCATTCACCTGGTTGCCCGGGTTGTCGGTTTCAAAAAACAAGGCGAATGAGGCTTCACGGACTCGTTTATAAGCAGTTTGAGCGATGACTGCTTCCGCTTTCCACTTGCTGCGATATACATGGGCAACGGTGCTCTTGTTTTCGTAGAACTCGTGTCCGGTTTTCTTAATCGCTTTGATGGCGTCCTTTAATTCGAGAATAGCGGCGTCGAATTCGGCTCGCATTTCTTCAATGCTCTGCGGAGAATTATTTTCTAATTCCTGACCGGTGGATACCGTCGTTAGAACCGTTGCCGTGATGATTAAGCAAGTCTTAGTCAGCCAAATGGAAATCAGATTAGGAAATCGAAGCATAATTTTAGTTGCTCTAATTATGTGGGATTAGCAAATATCGCGGCGGTCAACTGGACTTGGACGGTGAACGGGTTACAGAATTGGTAAACCCGCGAATCAAACTCCGGTTTTCGACTGGTATTTCAGGTATATCAATCATAGTATAGCGGTTCGAGATGTTTTAGACCGTATTCCAGACTTTCCCTTAAAAGAAAACTTCGATGCCAAGGTTCAAGCGCGGAAAAAATCTGGCGAAATGGAATTCCAATCGCGCTGAGGCCGGGCACGGGAAGTTAAGAATTGTCGGTGGTTCCTTTCGGGGGAGATTAATCGATTATTCCGGTGATCCGGTGACGCGTCCAATGAAAGACCACACACGCGAAGCCGTTTTTAACCTCGTTGGCGGCTGGGTCAAAGACAAAACAGTTTTTGACTTATTCGCGGGCACTGGAGCGATGGGATTGGAAGCGCTCAGTCGCGGTGCCTCTAAATGTATCTTTGTGGAGCGCCACTTCCCTACTGTACGAATTATTCGAGAAAATGTTCTTAGTCTCGATCCAGATCTACCCGCGGACGTGAATTCATCGGATACATTTTTCTGGGTGAGGCAATTTTTGAAGAACCCCGAGTTGTGGCCGTCCGAGCCGTGGGTGGTATTTTGCTGCCCTCCCTACGCACTCTACGTTGAAAAGCCAACGGAAATTGTTGGGATGGTGGAGAGCTTGATGAAGATTGCGCCTCCGGAGAGTGTGTTTGTGGTTGAATCTGACAGCCGCTTTGATCCTGAACTGCTGCCAGAGCCTCAGTCATGGTTTGTCCGCAAGTACTCCCCGGCGCTTGTTGCTGTAAGGCGAGAGCGTGAATCGGGCAGTAACGATGCGATAGATGAAACGAGCTAGGAGCGACTCATTCAGACTCTGTTGTTGACTACCGAGCATTTTTTGCCTGAACTTCCCAGATAATCGACAAAGTTTTAATGTTTCGATTCGGTTGAAGGGAATTCCCTATTTTCTTTAGGGATTACAGTTTGACTTTGTCAGACTGAGTCTCCGATGAGCTAAATAGCCCATTTCATACCGTCCAGTACAGTCTAGCCGCTGGTTTCTCGGAGATCATTGTTCGATGCCCACACGAATCGCAAGGAATGCGTTTCTCGGTCTTTTGCTTGCCATTGCTTCAATGTATAGCAATGGCTTGGCACAGCAGACTGCTCAGCATGCCCATTTCAATGATGGCACGGCATCGTTGTCGAACCAAAGTGGACCGGTTTGGGTGACGTTTCAAAGTGATCTAAAGGATTACCGTCCCTCCGCAAATGCGTTAATTCAGCAAATTGAATCACTGGATTCAATTCCCGAATTAGATTCGTGGTCAACGGAGACGCTCGCCATTCTTGAGCAGTTGTCCAAAGAGGAGTTGAGTTGCGATCAGACGCGTGTTCTTTATGAACAATTGGAATCGCAAGCGAACATCGCGAGGGAACTTTCAGAGGTTGTTCGAGAACGTTGCGAAAATTCTCCAGAGACGCAATACGATTATTGTGATGTTGCTCGACTTACCTATCGAATCAAACGCCGGCTTGCGATTTGGAATTCGATTTTGGATTCGAAAGTCGGACATGAGGCCACTCAACAACCGGTAACCCACTCATTCGGAACGCGGGTCGATTCACAGCAGAGGTTGCTGGATGATCTTGCTGCCAGCAAAATTGATCCAGTTTGGCGTGATTATTTGATGTTGGACTCACTGGAGTCGGTGATTGCGACCGCATCGCCTGAGTCTTCTAAAATCAGGACTGCCGCCCGCGAGGTTTTAGCTCGGATTTATTCCCCCGTTCTGGATAAAGAGCAGGCGAATTATGTGAAAAGCGTGATTAACCCCTGCTCGCTTCAGTTGTTAAAGGGTATTGCAAGGTTGCCATTTGATGAAATGGAACTGCTTCGTCGAATCGAAAACTATGAATCAAATCCGTCTTCTTTGACTGGTTATTATTTGAATGACCAATATCAAAATTTATTATGGTCTGAAAAGCCAGGTGAGGTCGCAATGGCGAGAGCGATTGAGACCCACTACCGAAACGCGAATATTCGTTTGGCTTTTTCTGAGCGTCTAATAAATCGGTTGCTTCCTAAGCTTCCTGAAATCGAGCAACCGGTAGATCAAAATTTCAAGGGCGCTCGTGTCCTTGGACAGAGCCGCGTGTCGAACCAGCTCCGTGTGAATTTGATTCCTGATGATTCGCAAATTCAATTGAATTTAGAAACTCGAGGCGATGTTCAGTCGGACACTGTGGCAAATACAAAAATCTTTCGGGTAACCAATCTCGGCAGGGCTAATTTCGAGGTCTTCCAAAATATAATAATCAACGAGGAAGGCATCGAAGCGGTCGGCGACCCCTATGCTCGATCGAAAGCAAACCAGTTGGTAGTTGCGGTAGAATCTGGTTTGGACAACCATCCAATTCTCGGCGGACTGGCTCGAAAGATTGCAAAAAATAATTTGAAGCGAGATGCATCAGAAACCGACCGCATGTACAAACGGACGGTGGAATCGTCCGTAGAGGAGCAGATGCGAACTCAGGTTAGCGAACAGTTACAGACGGTTCGCGAATTGGCCTACACAAAATTGTTCCAGCCATTGTTTGGAATGGATCTGGAGCCGGAGCCTAAGCAGCTGGCGACAACTGAGGACCAAATGGTGGTGCGTTACCGAATCGGGGGACGCGATCAAATGGCCGCGAATACAGCGAGGCCGCCGGACGGTGCGGGCAGCTTAATGAGTTTCCAGTTGCACCAATCCGCCGTCAATAATGCAATTTCTCGCATCGGCCTCAATGGCAGGCAGTTTACAGTTGATGAGCTTACTGAGCACCTGCGAGGTTTCGTTGGCGCCGAGGGCTCTGCGGAGCCGCAGGCGAAAAGTGACCAACACGCCGAAGTCGGATTTGCTTATTTTGATCCAATCTTGGTTGAGTTTCAGGAGGACCAGTTACGGGTAACTCTCAATCTGAAATCATTGAAGATTGGTGAGAAGGGGAAAGTTTGGAAGAACGTCTCGCTCACTGCGGCCTATCGATTTGTCAGAGATGGCATGAAGATTCAATTGCAGCAAAACGACGACGGTACTCGTATTCGTGGGAAGCGGCTTAAGTTTGGTGATAAAGCGGCGATCAGTACCGTCATGAAAGTGCTGTTTAAGAAAGAGTACTCTGTCGCATCGCTTCCCGACAAGATAGCTCAGCGGATTGATACAAGCCAGCTTGAGATTTCCCAACTCTCTGTCTCAGATGGTTGGCTTGCCGTTTCAGTTGACGACCAAGAATTCAATATTGCGCAAGAAACGGTCCTGGATGTTTTGCGAACCAGCACTAATCGAAAATTGATCAACCGTCGTTAAGGCCTCGTTGCAGTTTCCCAAGCGGCCCTTTAATTGCGAACGGGACTCCAAGTCGGCTTGGCAGGAATCACCGGTGGTGGGTTCTTGGTTTTCGGTTCCTTAATCTTAGCTGGTTGTTTTTTACTTATTGTCCAGGCCTTGTCAGAAGTTGGTTTTGAAACTTCGGGAGCCTGCTCGACTACATCGGGTTCACCGGAGGCAGGAAGCCAGCGAGGATCTTCACGCGTCCAGCGGCGAATTGCTGAACTGTCCGCAGAATATTCAGCGTCAGGTGGAGTAATCTTGAGTTGATGCTTTGTTTTCAAAGTGCGACCGTCAGGTGTCACGAGCCGTACATGTAAATCCAAAGAGCCGTTGATAGGAATAGACTGCTCCCAGGGAAGGTGCAACAGGATTCCTCTTTCGCCTGATGGATTCTTCGCAAAGAATAACTTTGTTTCCTCAGGAACAAACTTCCATAGCCCGATTCTTTGGCGTTCGGGGGTTGCTGTTGGGTCGATCAAGCTGACCGTAAGTTCGCCATCGGAGTGGACTGTTTCTCCCGATTCGTCTTGAGGGGTAATGAAGATTTCGACACCTTCATCGCCGTCGATTTTGTCGAGATTGATGCCAATGGTCGGTGGCGAGTATACGGAGATAGAGTCGGCTTTTTTCATCCTGAGTGCAGGCTCGGGTGGTGCCAACGTGGGGATTTCGGCGTTGTACGCGACCTGCCCAATGGTGGCGCTGTCACGTCGGGGTTGGGTGGAATCGCTTTGGTCCATTTTGCCCCCCCCCTGCATTTCCTCTGATGGGCGTTTATCTGTTTCAGATTTTTGGTTATTTAATTGGTCTTGCAGTTCCGAGTTTTCCTGCCTCAAACGCTGTAGGTCTGCTTCATTGATAAAGGAGTATTCTTCCCAATCAAGAATTTCCTGTCTCAGCTCAACAATTTCCTTTTGGGTGGACGGGTTGGACCGACAGCCAATTGCTAAAAGTGAACAGCTTATTGCCAAGAAAAACAGGCGCATCACTAAAATGCCTTATGAGAGAGAAATCAAAAGATTGTCTTTAGATGATTTCTTCGAGTGGCATCAATCCCAATTCGTGTCTAAGCTACTATTGGCAGAACTTAATACGAGACTGCTTGTCCGATAACAGCTAGCACAACGCCTAACCTCGGCCCCATTTAGTAAAGGCAGCGGCTGCTTTCCTGTTGTGACTAACCCACTTTGACTTGAATTTCGAGTGAGGCTGCAAAATTCAAGGAGTTAGTAATGAAGCAGGCGTGCTCGGCCTTTTCTAATAGACGTTCCGCCCGGCTGGCGTCTGCGTCGGCGGGAATTGTCAAATTTGCGAGGATTTTCATTTCGGTAAATTGCATTCCCCGGTCGACTTTATCAAGTGTCCCAGTGACATCGCATTGCAGTTCAGTCCACGAAAATCGTGAGGCGGTGGCGATGGCTTTAAACGACAACGTGAAACAGTCGGCGACTGCAGCGACAAGCAGGTCTTCGGGAGACCATTCGTTGCCGGAGCCACCGAATTCGGTAGGTGGTCCGGATACCAACGTGGGAAGCCCGTCGGCGATTAAGTCGACAAGTTGTTCCGGTGTTGCAGAAGCACTGACTGAATACTCGTGCGCCATGGGGGTCTTCGCTTTACTGGGTTTCGCCGAGGCTTGTTACGACCTGATCGATCAAGTTGAATTCCTGCGCTTCCTCGGCAGTCATGAAGTTATCACGATCTGTATTGGCTTCGATTTCTTCAAGTGTTTTACCTGTGTGTTTTACTTGAAGAAGGTTGAGCCGTTCTTTGACCCGACGAAGTTCCTTTCGGTGGATCATGATTTCTTCCGCGGTGCCCTGCATTCCAGCAAGTGGTTGGTGAATCATGATGCTTGCGTTAGGCAACGCGTATCGCTTGCCGGCGGTTCCGGCGGTCAACAGCATTGCGCCCATCGATGCGGCTTGGCCGAGGCAATAGGTTGCGACGTCACATGAGATGAATTGCATCGTATCATAGATTGCGAGTCCCGCTGTGACACTTCCACCAGGCGAGTTGATGTAGAGGTGGATGTCTTTTTTAGGGTCTTCCGATTGCAGGAACAGCATTTGTGCAACCAACGAATTCGCCAGGTCGGCGGTTACCTGTTGGCCGAGAAAAATGATGCGGTCCCTCAAAAGTCGACTGTAAATGTCGTAAACCCGTTCTTCGCGACCTGAATTATCGACCACGTAGGGAACGTATGACATAATCTTCTACTCCGATTGACCGTTTGAATATAAATGAAAATAAAAATTTGCTGTGTGTGCCGACGTTAACTCGTCACGATCGTCCAAGGTATTGAAAAAACTCATTGGCCGACTGGTTTTAAATTATTTTGAAATTAATCTTCGTCTTCGTCTTCGGTGGCTTTGCGAATCGTAATTTCGTCAACCACTCCGTAAGCTTTGGCCTCTTCGGCGGTAAGGAAAAAGTCGCGATCAGTATCCTCGGCAATTTTCTCAACCGTTTGCCCCGTGTGCTTGGCCAAAATTTCGTTGAGTACAGTTCGGTTGCGAAGGATTTCGTCGGCCTGAATTTCAATGTCGCTCACCTGGCCTCCAACACCTCCGTGAGGCTGGTGAATCATAACTCTCGAGTTGGGCAAGCAGAATCGCTGGCCTTTTGTTCCACCGGCGAGCAATACCGCCGCGCCGCTGGCTGCCTGGCCAACGCAAAATGTTGCTACCGGGCAAGACATGATTTGCATTACGTCATAGATTGCCATGGTGGCAATGACGTCGCCTCCGGGAGAGTTAAGATAAAAGTTGATGGGCTTTTTCTTGTTTTCGCTTTGCAGGTAAAGCAATTTCATGACTAATTCATTGGCATTCCCTGTGTGGATCTCGCCCTGTAGGAATACGATTCTGTTTTCCAGCAGCAGATCGCCGAGTGTCATTTGGCGTTGGCGTTGGTACGAGGCTGTGGAGTATGAATTTTGTATTTCGGAAAGTGGATCCCGCATAACTGATCCTGTGGTTGAACCGAAGTTACTCATGACTGATCCGTTTTTAGTTTGTGAAATGCCGTTCAAGACAAAGTCCTTTACAAGCGTAATGATTGGATTGCGTGGTTCCGGCTAAAGACACTGATGAATCAGTTCTAGATCTGAATCAGTTTTGGTTCTTAGATCTGGTTTTTTCTCTTAACCGAACATTTAAGCTATCGAGAATCTAAAACGGAGACAAGGTGAGATACGGTTTCGGTGGACACACTCTTGGCATTTACCGGATATTTTAGGGACACTCTCACGGTGTGACCGAATTGAGAATTCGAACCCAAGGGAATACGGGACAAAGAAAGGTTTGGTTCATCGCTGTGGCACCGGATTTTGGCTCAATAACGAGCCAATGGATGCCACTTGGCATCCATTGGGAGTCTTTCAATCAATCGGGCATTCCAGGGGAGCCCTGCCACATCGCTGTGTAAACAGCGGACTGGCGTTAGTCTTTTTTCATACCGGGAATAGGCTCAGCGTCCCCGCCTTCGTATTTAGCTTCTGGGATGCTTCCTTTGCGACCAGCAGCAAAATAGGTCAACGCTGAAGAGTCAGCTTTTTCATCGGTTTCGTAATCTGTGCCTTTAAAGTTTGCGCTCTCTGTGATGAGATCAATTACTTTTCGCTCGATGATCATATTTCGCAGCGAGTCCATCTGGCCAGCTCTCTCAAGTTGGGCACGAACTCTTCGCGGTGAATCGTTTTGCTGCATCGCGATTCGGGCGATTTCAATTTCGTAATCTTGCGGTTCGTCTTCGACAGATTCCTGTTCAGCGATTCGCTCAAGAATAAAGTGCTCTTTCAGCAACGTTTCGGTTTTCTCAAGAATGTTTTTCCGAAGCGTGTTTTCACGAGCAACGAGTTCCTGTTCTGAGAATCCGCTGGATCGCATTTCCATAACGGCGCGATCAAGCTCACGGCCCGATTGGCGGCGTAGAAGATCCGGCGGCAATTCCCAGTCGGCTGATTCGGTAAGAACTTTGCTGATTTGATCTCGAATGGTCTCGCGTTGAGCATACTGAAGTCGTTCTTCCATCGATGAGCGGACGAGCTCTTTCAGTTTCTCAACCGATTCAAGACCGAGTTGGGTAGCGATTTCTTCGGGGTTTTTACTTTCGACTCGTTTAACATCGAGCACCTCGAATTCAACTTCGACTGTCTTTCCACGAAGGTCTTCATTTTCAGCGTGCTCGCTGATTTCGACGTTGGCGGTTTTTTTGTCTTCAGCCTTGGTGCCAATCATCAACTTGTCAAAGTCTTCGATCGTGGCGTCAGACAGACTGAGCGTTGGTCGAACTTGAATCAGTTGTTCTTCATTGGTGTTGAGTTCTTCGCCTTCGAATCGACTTGCAATGTTGCAAACGATGTGGTCGCCGGCCTGAACAGCTTCGTCGACGGGAGCTAAATCGGAGAACTGCTGTGATAGATTGCCGATGTGGGTATCGATATCTTCATCTGTGAATTCACGTTCAGGTCTCTCAAGGGAGAGGCCTTTCCATTCAGGAAGATCGAATTCTGGCCGCACCTCAATGTTGAATTCATAAGTCAGATCACCTTCTTCCGGGATCACGACTTGCTCGAAATCAAGATCCGGTTCACTGATCGCAGAGAAATCCTGTGAGTCGCTTACCTGAGACAGGCTATCCATCAGGATCGAGCCTTTAACTTGTCCAGTGAGTTGTTTGCGAAATTTTTTCTCGACCAATTGGCGAGGTGCTTTACCGACGCGGAATCCGGGGACTTCAGCACGGGGTACAAGTTCGTCGAACTGCTTGTCGAAATACTTTTCGATGTCCGAGCGTGGAACCGTGACAGTGACGTGACGTTCGCAAGCACTTGTTTCTTTGACCTCAACGGCAAGATCCAGTTTCTCTTTTTCTTCAGTTTCGATGGTCTCAGTATTCACAAATCTTTTCCTTGGCAGGAGACTTGGCTGTCGTTCCGCTGATTGGAACGGCCAGCGATTCAAAATTTATAGTTTGCAAGGCAGTTTATGAACTTCAAATTCGAAATTCAGTTGGTGCCGAGCAGTTATGTGTGTTCGTTCGAACCTGAAGCATTCAACAACGAGTGTGAATTCAACGAGTCCAACAGAGTTGAAGAAAGCCTAAGTGGATTTCTAACGGGTTCGACATTGTAGCCAATCCGATTGGTATTTATAGGCCTTTTGGTCATGAAATTAACCACAAAACCATTTTTAGAGCAGTTCAGTCGATCGGCATTCTTGGGGAGTGCCACCGCGGTGAGGGAAAAGAGAGCGGGTGAAGGGATTCGAACCCTCGACATTCACGTTGGCAACGTGATGCTCTAGCCACTGAGCTACACCCGCATTAATCCATTCCAGTTGATTTTGGATCCTTGAGGGATCCAAATTCTGCAAGCCCGGATTATACGTGGGAAAATGAGTGCTGCAAGTGCTACCGTGTCCCACGCCATCAAATGGTTCGAAGGCCATTTATTTCATGACTTTCGGCTTTTATTTTGACGATCATCCAGCCTTAGGCACCAAATAAACTCGGATTTTTCCAAGTTTGTTGTTTTCTTCCTTTTGAAGCCTACTTGCGCATCTTAGGTTAATTTTTTTGACGGCTGGAACTTGCTGGTAATAAAGTGCAAGCCGAGGGCGAAGAATCTGGAGATTCGTCATTTGATCCTCGCCTCGAATCCCTTATGATGTCCATTGCTCCAATATTCCGTTTTAATGGAGCGCTGAATGCCTGTGCGGTTTTTTAGCAAATCAGCCGTGGAAAATATTCTTAACTACTCGAAGGAATGTTCTTCGCCATCCCAAAAACCGTTTTAGGAATTCCCCAAGACAGTGCGTTTTTGAT
>CALKNI010000121.1 GCA_938091115.1 uncultured Pirellulaceae bacterium
AAAAACTCTGGCTGGCTTTCGTTTGAAACCACTTTTGATAACAACGACGGTGGGTTGGCGATCGACTTGCTAGATAACACTGGAACGGTCGTTGCCTCCGGTGTTTCATCGACCAATGGATTACGTATCGACTACCAGGCAACCTCCGGGCAATTCTTTTCGCTCCGGACGACCGGAACCAACCCCGACGTAGACTACCGCCTGGTCAATCTCGTATCTACGTCTGATCGAACGGTTAACATTTTGGGAACTTCTGCCAATGACCGATTTAAGTTTGCTGCTGGCAGCGTGAATCTAGTTGAAGCGAATGGTTTAGCTTACTTCTTCGACAGTTCCAATTTCGATGAATTTAATTATAACGGGTCATTTGGTAACGACTCTATTTGGCTTGGAGGTACAAGCGAATCAGATACGATTGACTTCCGTGTTGGTGAGACCACTTTGGTTGGAGCCAGAGGCACAGTAAATGCCAACTCCATTCGGGATATCGTTTTTAAAGGCTTTGGCGGTGACGACGTTGCGAACTTCCATGATTCCTCCGGCATCGACACTTTCGTCAATGATGACGCACTGGGCATCTTCAGCGGAGCTAATTTTGAGCATGTTGCCCGAGATATTCCGGTCATTAACGTTTACGCAAACGAAGGATTTGATCAAGCATTCGTCCGAGACACAGACGATGACGATACTTTTGAGTCTTATCCAGATCAGGCAGTGATGACTGGTGGCGGAGTGGTCATTTCGACTTACGGATTCGATGCGACCTACGGTGTTTCCAGAAGTGGATCCGACACCGCATTGATGCACGATTCGGCAGGTGACGACCAATTAATTTCGATGAGTGACCGGACAATTATGTCAAGCGATGGATACCGCAACACTGCTGTTGAATTTACCAATTATCGAAGTGATTCATCGGGGCAATCAGGAGACACCGCAGTTGTGTTTGATTCTGAAGGCGATGAGACATTCGAAGGTCATGGTTCCTACGCATTGATGAAATTCGCTGAAGGCGAGAGTCGGTTTGAAAACTTTGCTACAGTGTTTGCAACGTCAACGGGTGGAATAGACACGGTTAATCTCTACGATTCAGAGGGAGACGACACCTACATTGGCTACGTTGATCGAGCCTCGATGGAACAACCATCGAATTTCACATGGGTCTCTGGCTTTGCAAGCACCATTGGTCACTCGACGACCGGAAGTGACGCGGCATTGCTGTTTGATTCAACTGGCAACGACGAGTTTGTATCAGGATCAGATCAATCATTGATGTACTACGGGGGAGCGACTGTATCAACCAACCAAGCGATTGGTTTTGACCAGAACTATGGTTTCTCAGAGTCGGGTGATGACGTTGCACGCTTGACCGACACTTTAGCTAAGGAAACCTATCTGGGATCGCCCGTACGTTCCGTTCTTCGTGGCGACGAGATGTTCTCCTGGGTGTCTGGTTTCTCCGAGGTCGATGTGGTTTCTAGCGGCGGATCTGATATCGCGTTGCTTTATGATTCCGAGGGAGACGATGAATACCGTTCTGAAGGTGCCAGCTCCCACATGATTGGCCCGGGCTACCACAATCGGACGACTGGATTCTTGCGGAATTACGGTTATGCAAGCACTGGAAGTGACCAAGCATTGATGTACGACACGTCATTTAACGATTTGTATCGTGTTTATGATGATCGTGCGATCATGCGAAACAGCGGGACAACGGAAATCGTGATTAACAGTGCCTATGGCTTCGATCGAACGCGAGGTTATTCGACCGAAGGGGATGATCGAGCGAAAATGTACGATTCCGTTGGAGACGACACCTACACCAGTGTCGTCGGCAGTGCCCGATTTACCGGTGATACATTTGATAATTACACCTATGGGTTCCGTTATAACGAAGCCTATTCGTTGAATGGTAATGACCTTGCTGTGATGGAGGACTCGAGTGGAAGCGACGACCTGCTCGTACGAGTTCAGGGTCTCAAGATGAAGTACGACGATGGCGTTTATTACGACATGCGGGCGTTTGATCATTACATCGCCAACAGTTTCAATGGCGGAGAGGATAACGTGATTGACGTTGATCCATATGAGTACCTGCTAGAACTCGATGGCGATTGGATTACCTAAGTGAGTAATTCGCCTTTCCGAAAAATTAAACTAACACCAAACGTTTAATAAACCACAAGTTTAATTTTAGGTCATAAAAAACATCGCGAGGGCAGCGGTAGTAGATGGCTTAATCTGCTCCGGTCCCTTTGTCGATGTTCTTCGCGGGAAGTCAAACAAATCAAAGACGGTTGCACTTTATTGATCGTGCGACCGTAGAGCGTTTGATCCATGCCGCACCTAGTAAACAGTGGAAGCTCCTAATCGCACTGTGTCGTAATGGAGGGCTCCGAAACGTTAGCGAGACATTTCCTTAAAATCAAGCCATATCGACTGGATCAAAAAGACGATTTGCGTTCCAGGTGCTAAAGGTAAGAACGTAGGAGTCGATGGGGCCGAGATTCGTTAACGCGAGATTCCAATCTATCCTGAACTAAGACCTTATCTAGAAGACGCCTTCGATCCAGAACAGGAGTTCGTGATCCATTGGATCGAAGGGACGCCATCGAATACGCGGTGGACGCTGGAGCGTATCATTGCCACAGCCGGATTGGATCAGTGGCCTCGAGTTTGGCATAATTTGCGAGCCTCTCGAGATACCGAGTTGTCGGAGTACCTGCTCGATCATGTCGTCGGTTCGTTCATGGGAAATACACCCCGAAAGTGTCGCGAAAACATTACAAGATGGTGACCCGGCAGCAAATGGAATCCCTGACGTTGTCTCCACTTGGTCAAAAATCTCAGGATCAGGCCGAGGTGGAGACAGTAGTGGAGACGCAACCGCCTGAAACCGTTGAAATGGATGGAAAGCAGTCGAAGCTAATTAGCGTTTTCCTGGGGATTTAGATGAATCCCGAGGAATTTGAAACTGAAAAGCGCCCCCGGCAGGAATCGAACCTGCGACACCAGCTTTAGGAAAGCTGTGCTCTATCCCCTGAGCTACGAGGGCTATAATGATTTTCGTCGGCGGGTCACCTGCGGGTCACCCTTTGAGAAATAAATGCCGCGACGCACGGATTAATCATTCAGGAAAAAGGAGTATTTCTAAATGACCGCTTCAAATTCTACCAAGCTGAAGCCAAGTAAACCATATCCCGAATACCCGCTGTTTGCACATGTAAATGGTCAGTGGTGTCGAAAGATTAATGGGCAACACTGCTTCTTTGGGTGCTGGGATGACCCAAAAGCTGCGCTGGCAAAACACAATGCTGAATATGCTTCATTAAAAGAAGGTTTAGCACTTCCAGACGAGCACGCTGGTTGGCGAGTGGGTGAAGTTATCAACGAGTTTTTAACCACGCAAGACGAAAGGGTAGGGCAGGGAGAAATCCAAAAAATCACTTTTGATGGATTGCAGTCGGTCGGAAAGGTGATCGTCAAACACATACCGAAAAATCGAATGTGTGAAAGTCTGAAGCCGGCAGATTTTCAGAAGTTGCGGAATGCAATGGTAAAGCAATACACGCCTGCTGTTTGCCGTGTAAATATGACACGTGTGCGTCAGATTTTCAAATGGGCCTTTGATCAGCGTTTGATTGAAAAACCAGTTTTCTACGGGGCAGGCTTTAAATCTCCAACCAAAGCAATGGTCCGAAAGATAAGAAATCAAAAACCAAAAAAGCTTTTTGACAACAAACAGGTGCAATTATTAATTGAAAACAGTTCGCCTGCATTGCGTGCAATGATCTTACTTGCTGCGAACACTGGCATGAATAACGCCGATCTCGGGAATATGCAATTCAAGCATCTCGATCTGAAAACTGGTTGGTTGGACTATCCGCGACATAAAACGCACGTCCAGCGACGTGCGCCGCTCTGGTCGGAAACTATCGACGCGATTCGAGATTATCTTGACATGCGTAAAACGCCATTGACGGCGTATAAAGATTTTGTGTTCATCACTAGTGCCGGCCAAAATTGGGGGCATTCTTCGCTGCCGAGCGAGTTTCGGAAGCTAAAAGATAAAATCAATTTACTGGCAATTAGCTCGACTCTTGGTGAGATTCCAATTCCGCATGGATCATTCGGTTACTTCCGGCATATGTTTGAAACCTTCGGCGGTAATAGTCGAGATCAAGTTGCTGTTGACGCGATTATGGGGCATGTCCCGCACGGGATGGCTGGGGAGTATCGTGAGATGATTGAGGACGATCGTCTAATTGCAGTCGTGAATACTGTTCACAGATGTTTGTTTGATTCAATAGATGGGGGGCACTATGAACCACAACGAATATGAAAAATTGTGTAAAAACCATGCCGAGTTTTTCAAAAAGGTTGCCGGTCACGACATGCAAATTCGTCGCCTTTTTAATCTTGAAAATGTCACACGAATTTTTAACGAGATAAATCCAAAAGCGACTGCAGATGAAACCGCTGCGTTTTTCTTTTCATTAGGCCAATGTGTTGCGAATAAACAACGCATCGATGGTGAAGAATATTGGGAAAATGAATGGAAACAATCACTTCGGA
>CALKNI010000122.1 GCA_938091115.1 uncultured Pirellulaceae bacterium
ACATTCATTTCCGCGAGCTCTTGCCGAACCTGATCTCGATTCCCTCCCGGAATTCGTATCGTGAACTGATTCCACACGTGACCACAGTCAGCATTAGCTTGGGGTACTAGTAATCGATCAGCGATTCCCGCGTCAGCCATCAATTGCCCATAGCGGCCTGCATTCACTGCACGCTTTGAAGAGTATTCGCCGATATGCTTCATTTTGGCATTCAGTGCCGCAGCTTGAATAGCATCCAGCCGACTGTTTATCCCAACCTCCGAATGATAATAACGTGGTCGCATTCCATGATTGGCCAGCAGTCGTAACTTATCAGCAATCTCTGGTTCGTTGGTTGTCAGCATACCTCCATCACCAAAACCACCAAGGTTTTTGGTTGGATAAAAACTAAAGCACCCGACCGCACCGAGACTGCCAGCGGATCTCCCGGAATAAGTTGCTCCGATCGCTTGGGCACAATCCTCAACTACTTTCAGCCCGTGAGCTTCAGCAATCGAATTAATTGGATCCATATCAGCGCACTGTCCAAATAAATGAACGGGAATAATCGCTTTGGTCTTCGAGGTAATTAGTGATTCGATTTTTGAGACATCAATATTAAACGTATCTGGTTCGATATCAATAAATACCGGAGTGCCACCGAGCCGGTGGATTGCGCTGGCCGTCGCGAAAAAAGTAAAACTTGGACAAATCACTTCGTCGCCAGGTTCAATTCCAATCGCCATCAAAGCCAATAATAATGCATCACTCCCAGAAGCACAGCCGATTGCGAATTCAGTTTGACTGACTTCCGCAACCGTCTCCTCTAACAGCTTTACATGGGGTCCACCAATGAACCAACCTGAATCAATAATGTCTGAGACCGCTTCCATGATTTCGTCTTTCAGTGGTCGATTACCACGTCCAACGTCTAAAAGCGGAGCAGATGAAACATCCGAAGTCTCTGTGCCGTGTTTGACACGCAGATTTTGGGTAGTCATAAAGCCTCTTCCTTGGGGCAAAATGAGGGCAAAATTCAAAAACGCTGTTGATGCGTACGACTAAAACGTAAATGCATGCTTGAATTGGGTCAATAGAATACCTGCCCTTAACCTTGAAACGTTTTTCGCCGATAATAAACGCTAGCAGACTGGGCTCTAATTCTTGCCACTGATCTCCCGGACAAAGCCATGATTTTAATCGTCGATAATTACGATTCCTTCACCTACAACTTAGTACAGCGACTCGGTGAACTTGGTACCGGTCATGATATTCAAGTGCACCGGAATGATAAAATTTCCGTCGATGAAATCGAAGCCATCGCTCCCAGCCATTTGATCATTTCTCCCGGACCTTGTACGCCAAATGAAGCTGGAATTTCAGTGGCTTGTGTGAAAAGATTTCACGGCAGATTACCAATCCTTGGTGTTTGTTTAGGCCATCAATCAATTGGGCAGGCAACCGGAGGAACGATCGTCCGGGCAGAGCAATTGATGCACGGAAAAACCGATCAAATTCACCACAACGGGCTTGCAATTTTTGAAGGGATTCCTAGCCCGATGATCGCTACGCGTTACCACAGTCTGGTCATTCAGCCTAATACGCTTTCAAGTGAATTCCAGATTAGTGCGTGGGCAACCGCACCCGACGGCTCCCGTGAGATCATGGCGATTCAACACGAACAGTTTCCAACCTATGGGGTTCAATTTCATCCTGAAAGCTTCCTCACGGACCTCGGAATCGACTTACTTCGCAATTTCTCAGAGATTCAACTGCCATGATACCTATTGAACAGGCATTTCAATTACTCGACGAGCACGTCACTCCATTGCGTCTAACTCACATTCCCCTCGCATCATCGGTAGGAAGCGTTCTCGCAAGCGACATTCAATCGGATGTCAATTCGCCGCCGCATGACAAGTCCATGATGGATGGATTCGCCGTCATGAGTGAAGATGTCAACAATGGCAAAAAAAATCTGAGCATTATCGAGACCATTATCGCGGGTGATTGGCCTCGGCACGCGATTGAATCTGGGCAAGCTTCCCGAATCATGACCGGAGCTCCTCTACCTAAAAATGCCGACGCTGTTGTGATGGTAGAGCAAACGGAGGTGGAATCAACGGATAGTGGCCCGCGAGTCAAGCTACTGATTGACTCTATTGCACCAGAAAAGAATATACTTCGCCAAGGTGTTAATTTTCAAACAGGACAGACCGTTTTATCTCGGGGACATATTGTTCGTGCAACTGACATCGGTTTAATGGCCGAGGTTGGAGCGGGGAATATTCCCACCAGAGAAAAACCGACCGTCGCCGTTTTGCCTACAGGCAATGAACTGGTTGATCACCATACCAAGCCACTGCGAGGCCAGATCCGCAACAGTAACGGGCCGATGTTAGTCGCACTTGCCCAACAATTCGGACTCGAAGTCACCGATCTTGGCTCAAGCGTTGATGAGTCCGGTCAACTCGCGGACATGATTAGTGCAGGTCTAAACCACGATATCCTTCTGCTTTCCGGTGGAGTCTCTGCAGGCACCATGGATTTAGTGCCGGAAATTTTGAAGGATCTTGGCGTGGTTGAAGTCTTTCACAAAGTCGCAGTCAAACCCGGCAAGCCAATATGGTTTGGCGTCAACAATTGCGAAGGAAAAAAACGTTATGTTTTTGGTTTGCCTGGCAACCCTGTGAGCAGCCTAGTTGGTTTTCACCTGTTTGTACGACGAGCATTGGAAAAACTACTTGGCTCTCAAACCCCTCAAATATCTTCAGAATATGGCGAACTGCACACCCCTCACGAGACCCGTGGAAACCGCCCCACGTTTTGGCCGGCGAAGCGAATCACCGACGACCAGACAGTTCGCAGATTTGAACCGCTTGTTTGGCGAGGCTCCTCCGACCTTTTCGCGCTTGCTGAAGCCGAGGGGCTTATTAGATTTCAAGAGAATTCGACGGTACACCCAATTGGGGAAAAAGTAAAATTCTTTCCATTCACCTAATACGAAGAAGGTAAATTACTAATTCCTCCTAACCTGTTGCTGAGACGACTGTACACCTTTCGGCTCCACCCGGAAAAAGAGCCTTCGGCACCGAATACGAATTCCCCTTTCTATTGAAGACCTGAAAAATC
>CALKNI010000123.1 GCA_938091115.1 uncultured Pirellulaceae bacterium
ACAACATTATTTGGCGACTTAACTTGCCAATCATCCCGATCATTTACCAACCACTTAGCTGCGTTACTACAACGCTCAATCTATCTCGAATGCCGACCAATGAATCCAATCCAACGAATGAACTCACCTCACCTAAGTCTCTGCCTTTGCTTTTGGCTTTGTTTATTCATGACGCAATTCTCTATTGCCCAGACACCCGTGGAATCAGGAATTGAATCAGTCCTCGGAACACCAATTTTGGAATCCACCCAGGTATTTAAAAATGAGCGATTTCCCAACATCACGGTAACGCGTCGCGGAACGGTTCTCGCATCATGGGGGAGCAATCACATTCGCATTCGCCGAAGCGAAGATGGGGGGGAAACATGGGGGCCGGAATTATCCATTACAAAATCGGGGATTCACGGCGGCGGTACAACAGTCGACGAAAACACAGGAGACATTCTAATGTTCGTCGAAGATCGCCATCCACCGGCACCACTAACGATGTATCGCAGTCAGGATGACGGTAAAACGTGGAAGGCTGAAAAGACAAAAATTGAGCCTGACAAAAATGGCAATTTGCCTTCGATGCATATGAACGAACATGGCATCACGTTAAACCATGGCCCTCACCGTGGGCGACTCATTCGCGCGTCTCGGTACTATGGAAAAAAGAACGATCGATCCGAGTGGCCTAACCACTACACCAATGCGATTTTCAGTGACGACAATGGCAAGTCGTGGCAAACAAGCGAGCCGTTTCCCGAAAATGGTACCGGCGAAGCGACACTTGCCGAACTGACAGATGGAAGGATTTACTACAACTCACGAGTCCACTGGCAGGAACGCCCCAATAACACTCGTCGCCGTAGCGCTATCAGCGAAGACGGTGGACAAACATGGAAAGATTGGAAAATTGTAGAAATCCTGCCCGATGGACACCAACACCGATCCTACGGATGCATGGGAGGACTAGTCCGATTGCCTGTCAGTGGAAAAGACATTTTAATCTTCAGCAATATCGACACTGAAAATCCAAAACGCGAACGAGCTACCGTTTGGGCAAGTTTCGATGGTGGAAAAACATGGCCAGTAAAACGATTGGTGTTCGCAGGTCCATCCGCCTATTCCTCTCTCACCGCCGGTCGTCCCGGAACTGCTTCCGAAGGCTGGATCTATCTTCACTACGAAGGAGGGCCAGACGGCGGATCCCAGGTTGCTCGATTCAACCTTTCCTGGCTCACCAAAGGGGAACCAACAGGCGACGGCAAAATCCCAGACGGAATTAACTAGCGCCAGAATTTGCCCCGCCATAATTCCGGATTTAATTCATCACCCCAACAATCGAATTATGTTGATCCAGATTCGTTGATTGAAGTGAACTGGCCCAAACACTTCACAATTATCAATCATTTAAAGCCGGTAGCTGACCATAATCTCGCAGCAATTGAACCATTCTGGGGCGGCTCTTTCGAATTTTGTCAATTTCAAAATTTCTTCCGGTTGCCTTGCCAATACCCTCGTAAATCTCCTCGGTTCGTTTACTCACATCAGAATTAATCACCTCGACAGGTATTCGACCGTCGCCATTTTTTTTGTTCCGATCCGCACCATGCTTGAGCAGTAGTTCAACAAATTCGAATTCGCAAAGAAATGCAGCAACGTGGAGAGGCGTGTTTCCATCTCGGTTACTCCCCGAAACCCTTGCCCCTTTTTCGATCAAAAACTTACCAACCTCGGTATTACCTAACAGCGCTGCCTGCCCCAGTGGAGTCCTACCATTTTCAGGATGGCGGCCGCTCACATTAGCGCCTCGACGAACCAAATTTTTAACGCTTGGTAAATCATTTTCAGAAATCGCATCCCACAACCTCGCAGGAACTCGATCTCTTCGTATCTTCTTCTCGGCAGCAATTGCCGACTGCTGATCGGTTGTAACATGAAAAATAAAGTCGTTACTAAAAAGACCATTCGGATTCTGAATCTGAAGCATATGCAAACCGTGAGATGGCAATTCCACTAACTCAATTTCGACGTTGTCCTCTTCGATGCCAACTCTACCAGCAACCCGCCTACCATCGACAATCACCGCAGCACTTTCCGCAATATGTCGCCCGCTGATTGACATTTTCAAATTTCCCTCATACAGAAAAGGGAATTTCTGATGCCCTCGCTGAGCATGCAATGTGCCTTTCGTCCACAGCGCCGGTTGCGGTGTCTGATCCCAATAATCGCTTGCATGCCTGGCCGTGAAAGTACCGACAAAAAGATCCTCGCTGGCTAAACGTAACAATTCATCCCGAGAATAAGACTCACCATACTCAAAGGAACTCGACCCATACCTGTCAGTCATAGATACCTTCGATCGTTCAGCTATCAATCGATATTTCCCACCCTCCAACTCCCCATCAAACTGCAACTGCACTGGAGATGACGATTCTCGATCCAACAATGCGCCATCTACCTGCAGCACCACTGCCCCCTCAGCAGAAGCACCTTCAAGAGCCTCCAGCAAATCAACCGATCGTCCGCTGTTCGCCGTGAATCGATTCAATGTCACTTGACGACCCAGGGCTCCGGAAACTCCAGTGCTTCCCTCGAGCACCATCTTCCAGACTGGGTTAAACCTTGCCCGCCCACCCCACGACATTTTCCAAATTCGCTCTTCATCCAATCCAGTTTCGGCGATCCTGCGAAAGAAAGGAAACTCTATAATGTTCAAACGTCCCTGCGGAAGAATGAGCCAGCGGTCATAGGCCCCTCTCCACGTTGGCGCATCCATTCCAGTCCCTGGCGTATTAGTGCTTACTAAAAATGGCATCCGATGACAGTCTCCGCAGACGTTGAATCTAGTTTTTGAGGGATCATCGTCACCCGAAATGTGGAACAGTTCGAATCCTTTTTTAGCTTCTCGGGACAAAACATTTGTGTAGGCTCTACGCTGCGCCGGTGGGAATGGAACATCAAGGAGAAATCGAGACAGTGCATCTCGCTCGCTTCTGGACAGCGCCCCAACCTTGCCTTCGTCATTAACCACGCTCACCCCGACACTGCTCATGGTAGAAGCGAGCGATCCATCGACAACACTTCGAATCGCAGAGACAGGAACATCCGGGTCGCTATTAGGCTCTACATGAGCGTGAATACTCGCACTATTGTTCCCTCCATAGGGATCTCCGGGGATGCCGTCCCAATGAAACGGAGCGGTATCCCGCAACCCCCGCAGCGGCATGGTCGATCTCGGCATGATCTGATTCCCTCCCGTAACCACAGGAGTTTTCAAAACCCAAAGCAGTTGATCTGTATGTCCATCAGGATGGCAACTAGCACAGGAAAAAGTTCCGCTTGTTGATGCTTTCGCAGAATTAAAAACAGCACGGCCGTGTTTATACTCAGCCGGTGTTGGATCTTGCAACGAGATTGTCTCGGCCAAAATTGGTTGAGCCGGATCATCAAGGTCAATGATGGAAACAGTGTTTGCAACGCTGTTGTGCACCCAGGCTCGTGAAACTTCTCCTGTCTTTTTTGATTCCAGTGCAATCCCACGCGGAACGGCACCCACGGCTACACGACCTAACACTTTACCCGTATCTGGATTGACGGTGAACAGCTTATCGGAACCTGCTGCGGTAACAACTAAGATCTGATCGTCATCGCTGACTTCAATTGCAAAAGGAGTGGCAAGCGCATCTTGAGGGTCAAACTCGGCGGGAGGAGCAGGTTCCAAATCAATGAATTCCGGTTGGCCTGCTCCCGATCCAGTAAACTCAACTTTCGTAATCTGGTTCAGAAAAGCGCGATTGCCCAGTTCCGCCAAACCGTGTTTTTGGGATCCAGCACGCCCGTTAACATCATTCCGGGCATCCGTCTGGGCAACAAAAACTCGACTCTTTGAGTCTACAGTAACGCCATAGAGTAAGGTGCCAATCGTGTCGACAGTTTCGACCAACTCATCGGTCCTGGTATCAAAAACAAAAAGATCCCGGTCGGGAACCTTGGGATGCTTAACAATATCAACTACATGCCCTAAAGAAAGAACATTGTTGTTCGATATCGAATGATCCCAGGCGTCAAAAGTTACTAGATCGCTCCCAATCTCCTCTTTTTTACCTCCCGAAAGCTGTGTTTGGTTATTGGATTCGAAGGGAATCACGTAAAGGCGATCTCCTCGCACAGAGATGGCTCGTGGATCCTGCCCAACAATTTCTAGGCGTTTGACAAGTTTTCGCGCCGGTACGTCGACAACCGCAATTTCATTTTCTGCCGAGAGCGCTATATAAGCTTTCTCATTGCCTGCAAAGGCAATCCCAACTGGTTCATCAAAACGGGTAGCACGGCCCCCCTTTTCGAACGCCTGGATTGTCGCAACGACCTGAAAGCAAGTCCGGCTTTCCGAATCAATGTCGATCACACTGACCGAGTCGGAAATATGATTGGCGACCCAGGCTTCTTTGCCATCTGGACGAACCGCAACGCTGACTGGATCAATACCAACATTGACGCGATGCACAACTTCATTGTTCGTCTTCTCAATCACATCGAGCGTATCGGCGGGAGTGTTGACCGCGAATACAAAACGATCACTCACCGCGATTGGTGATGCATGAGGACTCATGTAACTTCGGTTACCAATTTCACTCGGCGAGCGAATTAACTCGCTCGAAGCAACCGTTCGGTAAGCCCGACTGATTGAAAAAGTGTGGTTCGAATTTCTCTCGCAGGCCGCCGAACCTAAAATAATACCAGCAGCGACCGAACCAACAACCCAAATAAAAGTTAGTTTCACTCGAACCACCTTAATAGCTAACATTGGTTACACAATTTTACTTTTCACTTGCGTCCGCTGGCTTTTTCGCAACGTTCAACTTCTCAAGTTGCTCGACCATTTGTTTGCCATGCGCTCGCAAATTTACTTTTGTCTCAATGTGCGCAATCTTTCCGTCGGCATCTACAAAAATAGCTACGCGTTTCGATCGTGTTCCTCGTTGAATGCCGTACGCTGCAGCGACCTTTCTGTCGGTGTCACTGAGCAGGGGATAATCCAATTCAAGTTTTTCAGCAAACTGCTTGTTCTTTGCAAGCGGATCGCAACTTGCCCCAAAATAAGCTACGTCAAATTTTTTCAAATCTTTGCCGCTTTCACGAAGCGACTTACATTGCATCGTTCAGCCACCGGTCAAGGCCATTGGATACCAGGAAACCACCACTGCCTTTTTTCCCTTAAAGTCTGACAGTTGATAAACCTTGCCGTCGCTGCCAGTCATTTTCCAATTTGGAGCTGGGTCACCCACTTTTAATTCCTCGCCTTGATTTGCATTGTTAGTTTTGGTGCCCGCCATCGCATCGCTACCTGCGACAATCATGGCAATAACCAACGCACTAATAGTCATCAAAAACTTCATGCTACTTTTCCTATGTCTAATAATTTCGTTTGAATTGCAAAGCCGAAAAACAACTTTGGCCTGCAATTTCCCGACGCCTTAACAGCATCCATGGGGACATCTTAACCAAATTAATTTAACAGGCGCGCCGATCCTCTAACACAGCAACAGCGATTTCCCTCCAACACTACAAACTGCAACGCTTTACACCGAGCTTATTGCTTTTCCGAAATACAATAGAGACTCTTCTCTCCTCGCAAAAACAATTGTTTTCCAGCTAAAGCTGGCGACGAGTCAATTCGCTCGTCTAGTTGATTCACCGCCAGCACGTCTATTTTATCCGTGCGATTCAATACAACGGTCTTTCCATTTCGACCTGTCAAATAAATACGATCCTGAGCACCTACAGGGGAGGCATAGATGTTCGAAAGTTCTGGCAACCGAGTTCGCGATAAAATTTCCTTTCCCGTTGCAGCATCCAGACATGTCAATATATTTCGATTGGACTGGCTGAAATACAACATCCCGTCGTACAGCAGCGGAGATGGGATATATGGTGTCCCCTGTTGCTTCTTCCAAACCACTGCATCCGTATCAGTGATGTCGCCTGTTTGAGACATTTTAAGCGCTAACAATGAAAATCCTTCGTAACCGCTCATGCAGTAGACCACGTCACCTTGGGTGATCGGACAGGGAATCACATTGCCAGTTAAACCCCGGCATCGCCAGATTACATCTCCATTCGCCAGATCATAACTGCGAATCTCATTGGACGCTGCGGTGATTACTTGTGTTTTGCCTTCATAGTCAATCACTCGGGGCGTTGCCCAAGCGTTAGGTTCGTCCCTATTTTTTTCCCAAATTGTTTTACCCGTTTCCGCATCGAGAACTGAAATTGTTGATTGCTTCGAATGATCTCGAACGACGACTAACTTTCCATCGTGGATCACGGGCGAACAACCTTCGCCAAGACTTGACCCGACAAACGCTTTTCCAAGATCTCTTTTCCACACAAATTTTCCGTCGAGATCAAAACAATAAAGTCCTGCTGAACCGAACCAGCAATACAACCGCTTGCCATCAGTCGTCGGCGACGCCGAGGCAAAATCATTATCACCATGATGCCCTTCGTGAGGAATTCGCTCATCAGCAACTCGACGCCAGAGTTCTTTTCCAGAATGACGGTCGAGGCAGATAACAACAAATTGGTGAACCGCATTGGGAGTTTTAATGTCAAAAAAATTACGCTTGGGTTGATCCTCTGGATTAGGAATGGAGGCATCCAATTTGTCCGTTTTAATCGCGGTCAACAGAAATACTTTGTCTCCCCAAACAATTGGCGTCGAGCCACCCTCGCCGTCGACTGACACTTTCCATTGAATGTTATTAGATTCACTCCACTCCAATGGTGGATCGGCAGTCGCAGATACTCCTGTAACACTCGGGCCACGCCAGTGATGCCACTGACTTTCAATTTCATCGATTGATTGAGCGTCCCCTGCGCAACTAAAAACAAGTGAAATAAAGACCACGCAAAACGATGGCAACAACAAACGACTCTTTTTAATTGCAATTCTTACTTTTGCAAATAAACACTGACCGTTCATGACCATGACAAACCTCCCGTGCTCGTGGCAAAACTTTCTGAGGGTACACCCATATTATTTAACATGGTGAGATATAAATTGCTGAGTGGCTTATTGTTCCGTCGATCAAAAGCTACATATTTCCCGTGCTCAAACCCGCCACCGGCAAGAAAGACAGGCAGGTTGCTAGGGTCATGAGCATTCGCATTCCCTAGATTACTGCCGAACATCACCGTTGTCTTATCTAACAGACGAGTACCCGCTTCCTCTTTCATTTTCAGTTGGTCCAATAGCCCCCCGTAACACCCGAGAATAGCCGTTTCAATTTTCTTCAACTGAGCAATTTTCGCTTCGTCCCGACCATGGTGCGAGAGGTTATGGTGCTCGGAGTTGACCCCTTCTATTTTAGGAACGACATGATGGTCTTGAATAAAAACACTAACAACTCGGGAAGAATCCGATTCCAAAATCAGTGGAATCATTTGAAACAGCAATCGAGTTCGCCCGATCAAGTCGGCCTTACTATAAATATCCGTTGGAGGCCGTGCAGTGGTTTTAGGCTTGGGACGATCGAACCAAACCTCTGCCGCAGCTAAATCTCGTTCCGCATCTCGAATTGATGAAAAATACTCATTAAGTCGATCGCGATCGACCGCGGTTGCAGCCTTTTTCATCGACCGAGCCTGAGCTCGCAATTCATCGAGAATACTCTTGCCTTGTTTTAACTTTTGTTTTTGCAAACTTAACTCCCGAGCGTTTCCCTGTAAAAACAAATTGGAAAATAAGCGGGCCGGACTGTACTCCGCCGGCACCATCACGCCACTTTCGTTGTAAGACTGACTGCTTGCTCCCTCACTGCTGAGCATCACCGAGGGAAAGCGAGTAACGTAACCAAGATGCTTCGCAGCAACCTGATCTACAGAAACAGAATTTTGAAACCCGTCTTTGCCGGGGTTTCGAGCCCCACTCAAAAAAGTTAGCTCTGTGGCATGCTCACCACCTTGATCAACGTGTGATAGTCCGGAAAACAAAGTGAAATCCTCGCGATGCCGCTTGAGATGTTCTAAATATTCGGTGCTCTCGTAATTCGATCCAACCGTTTGAGGATAAAGTGCCGGACCGTGAAGGCCTAAAGCAGTACAGATGCAAATCATCCGCTTAGGTGGAGAATCAATGTTGCGGCCCCACACAGGCTGCATTGACTCCAGCCAAGGCAATGCCAATGAAACGCCAGATGCTCGAAGAAAGGTCCTGCGGCTTATGTGTTTTTTCATTCTTTTCACTTTAAGATTGCTCAGGTGTTTAACTTGGCCTCTTTACTTACTAAGGAACAGGTCGCTCTGAATCATCGCATGGATCAGATCCCGAACCCCACCAGATTTCTTAAGATTGTCTTCCGTCATCTTGGCAATTTTATCACGATCAGCGAATTGAATCTCCGCGCCGGTCGCATAAACCATCAGCTGTGTCAGCAAATTTTTAGTAACCAACGAGTTTTGATTTGCCAGAATCTTTTTGTATTGCTTAATCTCGTTAAACTTTTCCCCTGATTCCGTAACTCCAGACGCATCAACCAATGGCCCCTCACGGTATTCGCGAATTGGCCGACCCCTGAACTGGCGTTTGGTTTTTTCACCTTTCCCTGTGGAGCGATAACGGTTCCGATACCCTCCAATCGGGTCAAAGCTCTCCAGCGCAAACCCGGGAGGGTCAATCTTTCGATGGCAACTCGCACACGACTCGACATTTCGGTGTGCTGCCAATGTCTCACGCACAGTGGTAGTACCTCGCGTGTCTGGTTCAATCGAACCAATGTCAGGCGGAGGTGAAGAGGGCGGAGTGCCAAGGAGTTTATCTAAAACAAAGTTTCCTCGTTTGACCGGAGAGGTTGCAACGCCATTAGAAGTTACTTTCAAAACGCTGGCTTGCGTCATCAATCCCCCTCTCGGACTGTTGCCAGCTAGGGATACCTTGACCATTTGTTCACCTTCCTGCTGCATTCCATAATGCTCAGCCAAACGTCGATTCAAGAAAGTGAAATTGGAGTCAATTAAATTGTCGGGGCTTAAATTGTTATCGACCAGCTCCCGAAAAAACAAACGCGTCTCACTCAGCATCGCCTGCCGTAGATTGTCGTCGTACTCTGGAAACAGTTTTTCATCGGGGGTCGTCGCATCGATCTCGCTTAGACCGAGCCATTGATTAAGAAAATCGTCGATAAACCGATTTGATTTTTTATCGCCCAACATTCGATTCACTTGATTTTCCAAGACCTTTTTATTTAGCAACCTTCCATTAGCAGCAAGGTCAAAAAGCTCTTTGTCAGGGATGCTCTTCCATAAAAAATAGGATAGGCGGGTAGCTAACGCGTGCCCTTCCAGCCTCCCCGGAGATCCGGCGTGATAGAGAAACTGAGGAGAGCTGATCATCGTTTTAAGCGGCACTTGAATCGCTTCATGCAAGGGCCGGCCTGCCTCTAGTTCAGATACAGCTAACCCGACCAGCCCATCCAACTCCCTCCCGTGGAGTGGCCGTCTAAACAATTGGTGACCGAGGCTTGAGACTATATTTCGGGCTTGCTCGGAATCAGGTTTTTGATATTTAGGGTTGAAATAACGAAATCCCTCGGGGGATCGTTTCTCTTCGTATTGCTGTGTCTGCAAAAAATTTCGAGTGCTCGCCGGAGGCCACGAAGCCTCCAAAGGACCTTGTATTTTTAACCATTTAATCGCCAGACCTTCACCCCCGTAATTCTTTACACCCTGATTTGCAAATATTTCTCGACCGTCTGGCTGGCAATCGTGATCACCCGGAGCTGGATAAAAGAAATCATCCGGCGTAAAAAAGTGAGTCAGCTCGATTTGACGCGTTTTATCTGGCGGTAGATCGAACGCGCCAATTAGCTCAGCGCCACCTTGCTGGTCCGAGCCTTTGTAGATTTGAAATGAAACAACCGTTTTCGCTTGATACCCATATGCTTCGGCGGTAATCCGGTACAGCCCCGGCTTCCGAGGTCGATATCCCATATTGTTAGACTGGGCCACATGTGGTCTCACATCAAAACTAACCCATGCCCCATCAACCCGTTTGACAGTTTGGCCACCATTCCTCAACGGTCGCTCGAACCACATTGTCGCGTAAGGATGCGTTTGATACTTCATTTCAACTGGCTTTAAATTTGGCCGCGATCCCAGCTGAATCGCTTCCTCCATCGCTATATCTGCCGCCTTTAAATATCCCTTTAGATGAACCGCAGACATTCCTTGCTGTCGAGCTACCGTATCAAAGGAAGCCGAACGATTTTCAGGAGGCAGATACTTGGCAAGGCTTCCATGAATTCCAAACAAATCATGAAGTGAATATTCAAACTCAAGCGGTGTCAGGCGGCGCGTCGGTGCCCGTCCAAGTTTCTCTTGACGTTCTTGGCTGGCTCTCCCAAGGCTTAATTCCAACGCAGCTAACGCAGCATCTAAAACTTCCATCTCTGGCCGAGCTTCCGTCGCGGGTGGCATCTCTCCAATTCGGACACGATCGAAAACGTGCTCCCATTTTTTAAATGTTACAGGATCCGAAAGATCATAGCCCAGCGTCAAAAGATTTAACCCAGATTCCTCCGCATCACTGTGACAGGCAAGACAAGAGGATTCAAGCAAAGGCTGCACTTGCTTGACCCATTGATCTTCAGCAAATCCACTCACCGCCCAGAGCCCAAACCAACAGATAACAGCCAGACTCAAACAAAGAGAATTTCGAAAAAATATCATTTCCCCACCTCCTCGCCAAAAGCAAATAGCGCTGAATGCGTTCGCACGTAGATGATGCCATCGACAATCGCAGGGGTCGCAAAAACGTCTTCTTCCATATCATTTATCGCAAGTACTTCTGGATTCGCTCCCGTGGAAATCACACTTATCTTTCCATCTCCGGCGGTACAGTAGATTCGATCGCCGGCAATCAGAGGAGACGCATAATGGGTTCCCTTGCCTCCTGTTCGCTTCCGATAAACTCGCTTACCCGTCGCAATCTCAAGACCGCTCAATACACCGCCATTCTTGACAAAATAAAGATACTTCCCGTCACTAACCGGAGAGGGGACTTCTGAAATGCCTTGTGTCTCCAATGTTCGAACCTGATCGACCCCCAACATACCTTCGCTCTTAAGTGGGATGGCAAGAATACCATGGGTTTGATAGTTCTCGCGAAATTTCTCAATTCCCTTTAGCTGACGACTCCATTCGTTGGCCGACAATTTAGAATCTTTATTTTGGTCTGCGCGGTCAAATCTAATTTTCGCCCCGTTCATTGGCGCTTCCATCCCGTCGGGGCGGTGAAAAATCCAGAGCTCGGGAAACTCTCCACGATTGATGAAACCGTCACCATTACGGTCATGCCCGGCAAGCAGTTTATCGAACGATGGAAACTCCGGTCTAAGGGAGGGTTCCCCCATTTTATTCCATGCGGCAACGAGGACCTCTTCTCCAACCAGCACTGGAGTACTCGTCCCAGTTGTCGCACACTTCATCTCCCAAGCCTTGCTTCCGTTTTTCAGTTGATATGCCTGAATCGACCGGGCAGAATGAATGATGACCTGATCGCCGGCAACGATTGGACACGCTGTACACGCCATTTCTCCGGTGAATTCTTCCTCCTGCGTTACCCGCCACTCCTCTTCGCCCGTTCGCTTATTAACTGCCAACAAAAAATGATCGACATAATTTCCTCTATATAAAATCACCCGATCGCCAACTATCGCCGGGGAAGTCGCGTTTCCTCCAAACGATCTGGTCATTGGCATCTTAATTTCCCACGCCAGTTTCCCGGTAACGTCGTAGCAAACCAAACCATAAGAACCAAAATAAGCAACAACTCGTTCACCATCCGAAGTCGGCGTGCTACTTGCTGGATTAAAAGACGGATGTCCTTTTTCAAATTGCTTCACCTGAATTTCATTTTTCCAGACCAACTTTCCGCTGGTCTTTTCCAAGCAAATGACTTCAAGTGTTTTTTTTGCTTCATCGTAAGACGTCACAAATAAATGAGGTCCAACAATACATGGAGAGCTATGCCCTGTCCCGACGTCCACTTTCCAAAGGCGATTCTGATCAGCGGAAAAGTCAATTGGTGGCAAGCCACTACCGATCCCCGCTGAATTAAGCCCCCGAAACTGCGGCCAATCCGCATGGCACTCCCGAACTGGGGAGCAAACTGCACAAACCAGCAGTGGAATAAAACGCAAGAAGACGATCAATTTTGACTGCTTTTTAATCATTGACTTTGCATTTCCAGAAGCTTCAATTCATAATTTGCTGAGAAATAAAAATCGTTGCCGCACCTTAGATTGCTCCAACCCATGTTGTCCCACATAGTTGCAACCTACTGGCGAGGCGGCCACCTTGACGCTTAAAGGGGTGCGGCAACGAATTTTTAATTCCACCCCTTACTCAGTCCCCTGATGCCGCTTCATAAAGCTCCATGCTTTCAATCTCGAGTCCCGCTGGCTCCCAAAGCGTATGACACCATATATCGGTAACGATCAGACCGAGCGGCGAATCCGCCAGCTTGTGTTGAATCTCCAGCAATGCAGGATCCAGTGTGAAATTCTGGACATCTAGATCTAGTTCAAAATTTTCGGCAACCGGCACACTTTCGCCTGGCAAGCGAATTTGAAACCGACCTGCAAAATCACCGTTGGGATGTTGCAACGTCACCCCCACGTACAAGCTCTTAGTCTTCTTAGCAATTCTGCCTTCCACGACCAACTGACTGTCGCGACGCAGTACAACCGGTGGACTGTCGCCACTGACAACCCTTAGGGAAGTACAATAGATTGTCTTTCCGCTCTCCTTAATCGTGTGGGGAATTGATTTAACCGCAGGTTTGCGACCCTTGCTCACATCTCCGGGTTGCCAATCACCGTAAACGCCCTTAGGTCCACGTGACAGGCGATCTTTCCAACAACCAACCGTCTCCGGCGTTGGCTCCAACTCGAACAATTGATCCGCCGCCGCAGTCACTCGGTGCATTGCTGGAACATCGAGTGATAGCCCATCACTCAAACGTTTCACACGCACCTTGCCTTCGGTAACATTTAAAAACGTTGACGCCAACTCTGACGCTACTTCAAATTCAGTTCCAAGCACTTCGAGAACGGCAGTTCGCGTGTAAACCAGCATCGGCTTGTCCGCGGGCTGTGGTTCCACGCTCGCCGAAAAACCACCCTCGATCAAATGGAGCTCCTTCTGCCCTTGGTCGGAAAATATCAATCTCGATTGCCCCGCGATCACTACGCGTGAACCATCTTTAAACTCCAGCTCAAACCATGATTCGGGCGACTGTCCTTCAATTGTCCCACCAGGCAATTCCGCACCTACCGTCAACTCGTTAGAAACGAGCCCTCCATTTCCAGTCCACTGCAACGGTCCACTCAAGCCCGTAATTTTGGCAATTTGCTGAACCTGTCGTTTCTCAGCATTCCGCGACTCAAGAACCCACTGCATCGCAAATAGGCTCAAAATCAAAACTGCGACTGCAAGCAACGCTCCACCAAAAGAATTGGCAAACAAATTTCGATTATTCAACTGAAGATTTTGCAGCGATGTTTCGCAGGCACCATTTCGCATAATGTCAGCCAATTGAACATCGAACAGGCTATTGGCAACCAAGCGCTGACGCGCATCGGGATAGAGATTGAGAAGCTCGATCAACTCTTCCATTTCAGCTTCGCAAAGCTCATCATCCAGCTGAAGCGAGATCAGGTAATCCAGCCGTTGCTGTTCCGAATCTTCAAATTTAGATTTATCGTTCATTCGACATTTCTCACATTAAGTTCAACACAGTCTCGCAACTGTTTTTTTTGACGATAGAGTGACTTTCGAACAGCTTCCAAGCTCATCCCGACCTTTTCCCCAATCTGTTGATAGCTCAAACTCTCGGCAAATCTACCCTGCAAAACCAAACGCCCGCGTTTGGTTAAATTACCAAGACATTTAGCCAACGCCTTTCGTCTCCGCGCATCCTGACTCGTGAATTCCATTGAAGCATACTCATCAAACGCCTGATCGATTGAATCCTCTAACAACCGGCTCACGAGGGTTCTATCTTTGTGCTGCTTTTGCCTGATCCGGAGCACTTCTAATCTGACAATGGAACGGCACCAAGCCATGATCGATGTACCTTCGGTAAACTGGTCGTACTTCCTCACGACAGTCAACATCGCATCCTGTACAGCGTCATCCGCCGTCGAATAATCCCCCAGCAAAGCATACGCGTACGCCATCAACTGGACGCGGCACTCGAATGCCAGTTTGATAATCCGATCTCGTTTTTCTTCTTCTTTTTTGTTCATTGGTATTAACCAATTTGTTGGCCGTTTCGTGGACAAGCTAATCTTTAACTTTCCAGTATGGCTAAGCAAATCTTGACTCTATTCGTGCCTCAATGCTTCGATTGGATCCATCGAGGCAGCTTTCATCGCGGGATACAACCCAAAAACCACACCTGCCCCCACGGAGATAGACAAAGATAAAACAATTGACCATCCCGCAATCCTCGGCTCCAGAGTCGAGACGATTGGTGGAAGCGTATCGGGAGATACAACGGACATTCCCCAAACAAACAACTGAAACAAAGGGCCACACATCAACCCAAACGCAACGCCCATCAAGCCGCCTGCCCCTGTAAGCACCAGTGTCTCAGCTAGAAATTGCTGAACAATATCAAATTGCGTTGCACCTAAGGCCCTCCGAATCCCAATTTCCCGTGTCCGCTCGGTGACCGTCGCCAGCATAATGTTCATGATTCCAATTCCCCCCACTAATAAGGAAATTCCTGCAATCACCACGAGCAACACATTGAACATCGCTTTCGTTCGCTCCGCCTGTTCAAGCAACTCTTTGGGAACAACGACTGAATAATCTTTATTCTTGTGGAACCTTTTTAGGTCCGAACTGATAATCGCTGCAGTCCCATCGACGTCGTCCAATTCAGCCACCCTGACTGTAATTTGATTCAATTGAACAATCTCGCCCTCAAACGGAAACGAACCTCCGCTGGAAGTCCGGCGCATGACCCAGTCACCAATTCGCATGCGAAATGTTTCCAAAGGAATGTAGGCATCTAGGTTATAGTCTCGAGCATCGAGACTGCCACCGATCGCAGCAGAGGCCGCTCGCTGTCGCGTTTGACCAATGACTGTATAAAACTCAGAGCCAACCCAGATCGTCTTTCCAATCGGGTTCTCGTGAAGAAATAACCGCTTTGCTGTTTCGTCGGCCAGAACAATAAACTTTTGACCATCATCGCGCGGCTTGATCCACCTGCCTCTTGCAATATCTAACCGGTTCATATCGAGATGCTCTTGACCGCAGCCAACCAGTTTGGCCTCCACCCCTCGGTTCTTGTACCGCAACTCGAAACGCGTTTCGCGCATCGCGATAACCTCTTCTATTCCCGGAATAGTTGAAACAATCCGTTCAAAATCTTTTCTCAACAGACCGTATTTTTTTACCCGACTATTCGCAGAATCATCCGTTGCTCCGGGGTCTACGGTGCGAATAATTATGTTTCTCGCACCGAGTTCAAGAATTTGCTGTTGAGCCTGGTAGCTCACACCCTCGCCCATTGCAACCAACCAAATTACCGTGGTCGTCCCAATGAAAATACCGAGTGCTGCCAAGCTGGCTCGCATTTTTTGAAGCAACAGACTTTTGACGCCAAGTTTTAATGGCCGACCAAAACTAATATTCACCATGAACTCGACCCAAAGATCAATTCCGACTTCTCCCCTGGCCACTCCATTTGCAACTTGCGGTTACTCATAGGCTGAAGACTCCTTCTCAGCGGCGGCTGGGACAATATTTTCAAGCTCTTCCTCGACCGACTTCATTGCCTCCAGTTGAGCTTCGCGGATAAATGCAATTGGATCCAACACGACGTCCTCGCCAACGACTACCCCACTATTAATAACGACAAAGACCTCGTTACCCTCGACAACCTCGACGACCCGCCTTTCTATTGAATTTACCGTTTTGACCCAGCAAAGCGATTCCCGGCCAACTTCTAAAACAGCAGAAACGGGTAACTTCAAAACGTCTTTGTATTCCGAAAGAACAATCTCGACTTCCGCACTCATGCCGGGCTTGAGCCCAATCGTCCCTTCGGGCAGCTTGATGATCGTATCGTATTTGACCATGTTGCCGGTCCACCAACCGGCTGGCGTGGCCACCGATGCAATCGAAGCTACTTCGCCTTCAATGACACTGTCGGGAATCGAAACTTTCGCCACCATTCCTGATTCAACCCGGTCCACGACCGATTCATGAATCGCAACTTTTACTTGCATCTTTTGTAGATCCGGCATCAACAGTAAAACTTGATCTTTGTGTACGGTTGCTCCCTCGGTGATGTCAGGCGATGCCTTCCAGGCTGCCGCAGAAGGGAAAATCACCATCCCCGATTTTTCTGATTTGATCACGCATAACTCGAATTCGGACTTCGCTAAGTCCCGCCGGTTCGCATCTAAAACAGCCCTTTCTTGATTAGCCGCATGGGTTGCTTCCGCCGCTTTTAAATTACCTTCAAGCGTCTTCAGCTCCATTGCTCTTGTATATTTCTTTAATACTTCGATTTGCTTCTTTTTCGCCTCCACCTCCAATTTGGCCTGCTCGAACGGTACCTTTTTTTTCTGGACGTCTAGAGCATTTGCAAACCCCTTGGTTCTTAATTTTTCCGAGTACCGATACTTACTTTCAGTTGTTTTTTTATTTGACTCCGCGAAAGCTAATTCTTTTTCCAGTGTCATCAGCTCGGATATGTAGCGTCCGTCTTGGTATTCAGAAATGGCCAATTTTGACCGCGCGACCAACGCACTTGACCGCTCCGCACCCGATTGCGACCAAAATGCATACTTCGAGCGTTCATTAATTGCGTCCTCAATTGCAAGGGTATCAAGCTGCACCAAAACATCACCCTTTTCAACATAGGTTCCGTTTTCAATCACCCAGTTAACGGTGTTTTTACCGCGAACGCGGCATTTCACTTCCGTATTCTCGGAGCTTTCCAAGCCTCCCTGTTCGATCACTGTTACATTTAAATCACCGCGGCCAACGGTATGAACTGGCAACTTATCTATCTCGACAAGTATCTCTGCGTAAATTGATTGATCGGCCGAATAAAAAAGATACCCGGGGACGGCAGCAATCGCCGCTGCGATCAAGAGCAAACGAATGGTCCAGGTTTTAAAAATCACCTTGCCCTCCTTGAGTGCCAGACGATTTTTCCAACGTCCCCTCACTGTTTGAATCTTTAGAAGATCCGTCGGCTGGATCGAGAGCCTGGAATGCCTCACGCTGAGCCTCTTCAAGCCAGTCTAAAGGATTTAACAAAACCTCATCTCCTTCAGTCAGCCCGGATTTGACAACGATATAAACATCATCACTGTCACCAAGAGCCAAGACGCGTTGCTCAATTTCTCCGGCGATCGTCTTTACCCAGCAAAGCGAAAATCGACCAGTTTCGACCACGGCCGAAACCGGAACCAGTAACACGTTTTTATACTCAGAAAGAACAACCTCGATTTCCGCACTCATTCCAGGCTTTAAGTCTTGCGACGCTGGAATGCCTATGACCGTGTCATACTTCACCATGTTGCCGGTCCACCATCCCGCTGGCTTTGCGACCGAAGCGATAGAGATGACCTCTCCATCCATAGAAAAATCAGGAAGAGTCACAATCGCTTTCTGGCCTTTTTTTACTCGATCGACAAGCGCTTCATGAATTCCAACCTTAACCTGCATTTGTGTTAGGTCTGGCATCAACAAGAGAACTTGATCTTTCCGAACCGTTGCACCCACTGCAATGTCCGGTTGGCCTTTCCAAGCTTCGGCAGATGGACGAATTACAAGGCCTCCGCGTTTTGCCCGGATGACACAGTATTCTAATTCTTCAATCACGCGGTCGCGCCGCCCTTCGTCCATCGCTAAACCTGCAATATCCGCCTGCAGCTTTGCCTTGCCCGCCCTCAGATTTCCCCTTAAGGTTTCGAGCCGCATCTCCTTGGTGTAGTTATTTAAAACATCGATCGCCGTTTGACGAACTTTTAAGCCAAGGACTGCCTGCTCTAACGCAAAACGCTTACTCTCAACATTTAACTGATTAACATATCCGAGCCTGTACATCGCTTCAGCATGCCCCATCTCAGTACGTGCGGTTTCATAATCAGCCTGAGCCAATGCCAACTGTTTTTTTAACGAACTTAATTGCGTCAAATAACTTCCCTCGAGGTAAGCATCTATCGCAATATCTGCGTTGGCAACATCGGCCTTAGTTCGCTCTAATTCAGCTTTAGCTGTATGAGCGTCGGTCGTTGCTTTACCAATTTCATCTTCTAAACGCTTCGTATCAAGCCTGACCAGAATATCTCCGGGCTCAACGATCGTTCCGCCGTCAACGACCTCGATCACCGTACTGTAGCCACGTACTTGACATTTGATTTCAGTGTTATTGGAACTTTCGACAGTCCCCTGTTCCATCACTGAAACGACTAGATCCCCCAGCTGGACTCGATGAGTCAACACGTCCTCACGCTCTGAACTAACCAGCGGAAGTGCAGACCCTTGGACAATCACCAAGCACGCTAACGCAGCAACACTCAATGAGATCAGCAACCACCACCTCCCTCGTTTACCACAGAGAGGTAGATTTGTGTTCGTAACTGATTGTTTTCCAAGCCTCATTTTTTCGACATACTCACTTGCGAATTTTTAATTAACGCTGCTCACTTAAGTGAAACAAACGGTAGCCTGGATCCAAGTACGATTCCTCAAGATTTGCTTTTTCAAACAAGCTTTCGTTAACATAGACAGAGCTTTGCTGGTTAAAACCAATTATAAATTGATTTGGTGGACATTTAATTTCGTTTTTCCCAAGATCCTACAAATTTCACCGATCCGCACCTGATGAATTCGAGCATTCCACAAAGTTCCAGTTGCTCTAGAAGCCAAAGAGCCCGCCATTGTCAGCGAAAAATTGAATTTCTTGAATCTGCAGCATATGACGAATATGCCGTTTCGCAACCAACAAGAACGCCTCGGATGTCTCCCTCCATGCTCTGTATAGATCCTATTCGAGCTATCTCCACGGGCACGACGGTAATTCTGTGGTTGGCGATTTTAGTATTTGGTACGGCAAACAAAGCGGAAGCTCAGGTTCCGCTTAAAATCAACCTCAAGACCGAGGCCGTCGACGGCACCGTCAAATTCGGTTCAAAAATTCAGTTCCAAGCGGAGATAGAAAACGAAACCAAAGTGCCAATTTCTGGCAAACTTCATTGGTCTCTTTCCGATGCACAGAAAAAGCCAATACTCAACTTTGCTAACCCTCGCGTTTTAGCGATTCCTGCGGATACAAAAGCCACCTTTGCCCGGGCCTTGAGAGCACCCGCGCCGGGATTCTATTATGCAAAAGTCACCTTGGACTCTGGCCAAGAAAAATACTCCCAGCTCTTTCGATTCGGTTGCGAACCCGGGGCGATTAAAAGCGGGCGAGTTCCCGAACAAGATTTTGAGAAATTCTGGAGCCAGACTCAACAGCGACTTGGAGAAATTGAACCGCACTACCGCGTGACTAAGCAAATCAAATCGAAGAATCGAAAACTGAAACTCTTCGAAGTTGAATTTCACAGTTTCGAAAATGTTCGCGTCAGCGGCTGGCTTGAAATTCCCAATACTCCAGGCCCGCACCCCTGTGTTCTGCGGTTACCGGGCTATGGCCAAAACATGAAGCCTCTCAATAAATTTGATGATCTTGCCGTTTTTTCATTCAACATCCGGGGGCACGGGAACAGCCAAAAAGATATCTCAGGAAAACCAAATAACTTCTGGATCCGTGGACTCGAAGACAAAAATAATTATTTTTACCGCGGTGCCTACATGGATTGCGTTCGCGCCATGCACTTCTTAAAAAACCATCCCCAAATTGACGATCAAAAAATCGCGGTTTGGGGCGGAAGTCAGGGAGGTGGATTAGCACTTGCGACCGCAGCATTCGATTCTGCTGTCACATACTGTGTCGCGGACATTCCCTTTTTAGTGGACTGGGATAATTACTTTCAACTGACCCGCTGGCCAGAAATGGACCAGTGGATCGAATCCAAAAATGATCAGGACTGGAGTTCTGTCTTAAAAACAATGAGCTATTTTGATGTGATGTTTTTAGCACCTAAAATCGAATGCCCTGTACTCAGCGGCATTGGGCTCCAGGATAACGTCTGTCCACCAACGACTATTTTCTGCATGTTGAATCGAATCAAATCACCGAAAAAATATGTGATCTATCCGGAGCGAAAACACGCAACGGGTCGCCAACATCCCAATCTTGTCTGGCGCACACTGCGCGATCATTTCCAGTTGAACGACTGAATCTCCAGAACCGAATTGTTCGTTTTATCACTGCAGAAACGAAATAAGCCTGCATTTCTTTCATCTCTTTGATCGCTTTGATATTTGTTCCAGTTCAGACGATAATTCATCGTCGCCAACGCTACTCGTTAAAACCAACTATCCATTTTGAAATTAAAATGCCCACCCGAATAAATTCCACGCTGTTATATCTACTGAATGCAAGTCTGATTGCTTGGGTCGCACTCACAGTCGCCAATGCCAATGCCGACGAACCAATCCTTAAGCCCAATTACTCCAAGACAGCAATTTTTGACGGCGAGACGTTGAATGGCTGGCTGGCAGTTCCAGCCCAATGCGCTTCTGATTGGAAAGTCGAAAATGGAGTGATCGTCGGAACGGGCACTCAAAAACGCTTGTCTTACCTGGCATGGAACAATCAAAACTTAACCGACTTTGATTTGTCATTGAGCTACCGGTTGCATGGAAAAGGAAATACGGGAATTGAAGTTCGCTCACAAAGCGATCCTTCCGGCAAACGCCCACTGATCGGCTACCACGCTGACTTAGGGCACCCGGGAATTGGAAAACACATTCTCGGTGCATGGGATTTCCATTTTACCAATCGCAAAGAACATCGCTGCGATCGGGGAACCAGCCTTGTTATTAATTTGAGCGGCGAAGCCACCCGCACAAAACTTATTTCTCCTGTTCAGCCTAATGATGTCCTGCCGGATCAGTGGAACCAAGTGCGGATCGTAGCACGCAAAAATCATTTGAAATTTTATATCAACGGCCAACTCTCTTCTGAATTCACAGACAATCACTCCAACTGCCAATTTAATCACGGAGGAATCGGCTTACAGGTTCATGACCCTGGGATGAAAGTTGAATTCAAAGATATTTACCTAACCGAAGTTTCAATCCCAGCGCCTCAACCGCCGCCGAATGTATTATTAATTGCAATCGACGATTTAAATGACTGGGTTGGCTGTTTAGGCGGTCATCCACAAGCAAGCTCACCCAACATTGATCGTCTCGCTAAACGTGGAACGCTGTTCACCAATGCCCATTGCCAAGCGCCGATTTGCAACCCCTCACGAACCAGCATCATGTATGGGTTACGCCCCTCCACCAGCGGAGTCTACATGAATGCCCCCAAGCCATGGACAGTCGCTGGTTTAAAGAAGAACGTGACACTCTCTCGCCATTTCGCGACACATGGATACAAAACCTATACAACAGGTAAAATTTATCATACTTCGGGACTCCCGGAGGGCGATTTTGACGTTGTCGGCCCGCGGCCAGGGCAGCGCCTCAAAATTGACCAACGACTGATTGCGCCAAAAAAAGAGGGGGCGAACGGCCTTTGGGATTTTGGGGCACAGCTCTACGACGAAAATTTATTTCAAGATCACCAAACCGCGAGCTGGGCAATCGAACAAATTCAGGCCCATGAAACCGCCAAACGCACCAGTGCAAATCCGCAAGCGACTAAGCCATTTTTTATGGCAATCGGTTTCTATCGACCTCATGTGCCCTTCTACTCACCCAAAAGAATTTTCGATCAAATTCCACTCGATGAAATCGAATTACCTCTGGTGAAACCGGGCGACCGCAATGACCTGCCGGCGATCGCCAGCGAGCTGATGGTCGCTCAAGCTGCGCCAGACCATGCGTGGTTCGTGCAGTCATCCAATTGGCGGCGTGCGGTTCAATCCTATTTGTCTTGTATCCGATTTACCGATGAACAGGTTGGTCGACTACTCGACGCCGTGTATCAAAGTAAGTTGGCGGACAATACGATCGTGATCCTATATTCCGACCATGGTTTTTTTCTCGGTGAAAAGGAACGGTGGGCAAAGCAATCGCTCTGGGAACGGGCAACGCGAGTTCCGTTTATCATTGCTCAACCGGGGGGAAACAAGGGCCAGGTCTGCTCGAAACCGGCTGAGTTACTTTCAATCTACCCCACACTTATCGAGCTTTGCGGGTTGTCTCCACGTAACGAACTTGAGGGCAACAGCCTCGCACCTCTACTGAAAGACCCCGAGGCACCCTGGCCGCACCCCGCGCTAACAACCCATGGAAAAGATAATCACAGCGTTCGCACGGGCACACATCGTTATATTCGCTATCGTGATGGATCCGAAGAATTATACGATCTTCAAAATGATCCCAATGAGTGGAATAACATTGCCAGCCAGCGGGAAATGGAAACTATAAAATCTCAACTGCGAAAACAGATTCCACTCAAAAACGCCGAACCTGCAATCGGGCCTCAGCGCCGGAAGAGAAATTCATCAAAACAATAACCCGACGTGCCTCAAACCAACCATCTCTTGTAGATCATTGCCTATAAAAATAATAAATCTTTGTCGAACTCGCTCCAACTGCAGAGAGATCACTGTAAACTCACAAGTATTCATTTTATGAAAAGGGCGGCTCGAAAATAAATGCAAGACTCTAATCTTAATTCTGGACTCGGCTTCGCGTTTACAGTTTTTCTAACGCTGATCTGGCTATCTAGTCAGGCAGTTGCCCAACCTGCGCTCAGCGATCCAAACGAAATCACTCGACAAAACAGTTTGACCCCTCAACAGATTGTAAAAGTCATTGTCAATCGAAAGACTAATCAAATCACGTTGATCGGAAACCCCGCAGACATTGCAATCGTTAAGCGAGCTATCATTTCGATCAACCAAGTTAATCGTCGACCTCCTGCACCGGTGGTCAGCAAGAAAGTTGTTTTGCATCGTCAACTGGCGGAAAATGTGGCAACCGCCTTGCGTAGTGCACAACCCTTTTTAACGAGTCGGCAAGGCAAAATAACGATCACAGCACTCCACACACCCGAAGCTATTTTTTTATCGGGACCGCCAGCGCTGGTGGAGCAAGCTAAAGAATTTATCGCAACCCTTGATCATTGAGTAAAACAAGTTTGCCATTTACTCACGTAGACTGGTTCCGATGGGCTACCATTCGAAAAACTTCGCCACGATTCCGTGGCGAAGGATAGCAGAAGGTGCTCACTTGGCGTTTTTATTAAGTGGCTCAGGAACGACGAGTGCTTTTGGGAAATCGGCGGCTCGATCTCCGCCTCGTGTTTCCAATCGTTTGTTTTGAGAACTCCCTCTCGGCTGGTTCATTGGAATATCCATTCCGCCCAAATCCGCCATCATTTTGTAAAGCCGATTTTCCATCGCCTTGGCTTCCTTGCCCACGCTTGGATTGCGAATCAAATTATTCTGTTCCATTGGATCTGCCTGAAGATCAAAAAATTCGTCGGTATCCCACAGTCCGTAATACGTTGTGTATTTATATTTATCACTTCGTAATGAAAAGACTGTTGGTGATTGTGGAAAGTTTTTCTCCCAATAGTAAGCGTATAGAAAATACTCCCGCCAAGGCACAGACTTTCCCTGCGCCAGTTGAATAAAGCTATCTCCATCCATATGAGCAGGCTTTTCCAATCCCATCGCCTCCATCACCGTAGGGGCGATATCGATATTGGCTACCATTTTGTCCACCACCGTTTGGCCTTTGAAAAGATCCGGGCATTGCATCAACATGGGTACCCGAATGGATGTCTCATACGCGACTCGCTTGTCAATTAAACCGTGCTCGCCGAACATAAATCCATTGTCACCCATATAGATAACAAGCGTTTCATCATGAATTCCCATTTTTTTAAGCTGTTCCATCACAGCGCCGACACTGTCATCGACGGAACACAATGACTCGCAATATCTTTTGTAATATTGCTCAACATTTAGATCACTGTGATAAGGGAAGTCGACCCCGTGCCAACTGTTTCGCTGGTCGAGCAACCATCGTGGAAGATTCCGCTGATTGTCTTCCAGTTTTTGCTCGCTGTCCGGCCGGGCAAATGGCTTGTCCGCAAACTTCTGATCGTACTTTTTTTCCGGCGTAAAATTAGCGTGGACGGCTTTATGAGAAAGATATAAAAAGAATGGCTTCTCGCTCTCTTTCTGGTCTTCCAGAAACTCAAGCGCATAGTCGGTCAGCTCAGTTGTGATGTACCCTTTTTGCTTGACCCTTTCTCCGTTGACGTTCAATGTGTAGTTCGGGCTGGGGGCCAGATAATGCCCTTGCCCCTTGAAGCTGACCCAGTAATCAAACCCGGGCCTTGGCCGATCATGGTGCCCGCCCATATGCCACTTTCCAACAAAGCCAGTTGAGTAACCGGCCTTCTGTAAATACTGAGGAAAAAACAATGTCCCTTCTGGCACCATGCGGTTGTTATCAATGACTCGGTGGCGAAAAGTATATAGCCCGGTCAATATCGACGCCCGACTTGGTGAGCAAAGCGAGGTCGTAACCAAAGCATTTTCAAAATGGACACCATTCGCAGCCATTTCATCCATGTGAGGAGTTTCGGCGAACTGGTGTCCTAGAAAACTCATCGCATCGTAACGATGATCATCACTTAAAATAAAAACAACATTTCTGGGTTTCTTGTTTTTTATTTTGACCGGCACAACATCGGCAGGGACAGGTTGTACTGAATCGTCAATGGCTTGCAAGCTGCAAGTAGGCAGCAACAGCATTACCAAACTACAGGTCAAAAAAGATCTAATCACAGCAATTTATCCTTGGAATATAAAACAGCGAACTACGACACAATCATACACAGGAACCCTCGTGCGACGCCACTGACTGCTGGTAAAACTAACTTTATTGAGCCTGTATCTTGTATTTTTGCATTAATGATTCAGTTACCTCGTCGAGTTTTTCTTGATCCAATGCTGTGTCGTACATAACAATTTCGGAAATCTGCCCCTTAAAAAAGAATCGATTCCGTCGATGCCCACACCCAATCACTTGAGATGAAGTTACCGCGAGGCTCCCGATCGGATCTCCGGATGCGACAACTTCGCCATTTACAGAAAGCTCAAAAACATCTTGCTCAACACTATAACGTACTGCACAAATCTGCGGCTTGTGGGATGGACCAGGTTTTACATTTTCAAGTGCCCTCATCTGAAAGGGGGGCACGTTTTTGTTTTGCCAAGACAAGGTAAAGCTACCCGCCTCACTTTTTTCGCGACGCTCCAATACAAACTTTGTTTGCCCACCCAAAACTAAAAGATGGCCATATCCAATTTCTTCGATCGGATCGAATTGGCAAACAACCAGCGCGGTCGCATCCGCTTTCAAACTCAAGGGGGTAGTCGCGAGAAATTCCTTACTTTCGAAACCACCAAATCGAATGGCTGGTAAACCTCCAAGCCCGCTCTCAGCCCATTTTGGACGGCGGCTTGCATTGACTTGCCAAGCGGATGATTCTAAGGATTGACCTTTGCGATTCGATGAACGCTGAGCAAGATTTTCCCAAGATATCACTCGGCCTCGGGAATCCGTTTGAACCCCCTGCCCCGCTTCAAACCACATCAACAAATCCTCTCTATCGACCAATTCAGTGACCTCGTTTCGATTCTCTAATTGCTGAGAATCAGCAATCGAAGTCCGGATGAACTGACTTGGATTGGCATCAAACAACTCTGCTGGAGTTTCACCTTCTCTCTTAACTCGTACGCCCATCGCGTCGGTTAACCGCTGGCTGTCAGGATTTGAATCGGACGTCTGAGGATGACTTGTTACTAACTCGACCTCTCCTTTGAAAACGTGGGTTTCGGTATCGCCGTTTGAATCGACGCTCACACCAAACTCAGTCCCATGATCAATTAACCGGCTACTTGGAGTTAATATTTCAAATCCAATGGCCGAATCGGGAACCACTGCCGTCAACTTTCCCGATTGAAGAAAGCCGCTATTGTCGGATAAAAATTCAAGATTGGCTGGGCCCTCCAACGTGACTCGAGCGCCTTTTCGAAACTCAACCACCACTACGCCTTCCAGCAAAATAATGGATTGTCCTGGTTCAAAAGTGGAATCGGCAGTACTCCACTTTTCATTTTCTAAAACACAGTCAATTCTTTGGACAACTTCTGCAACCCCAGCCATATCGGATTTCAAGGGAGCAATTTCAACCTCTCGAATGCGGACAATCTCCGGCTCACTCCATGGTCGTGCAAAGAAGAATGTAAGAGTCGTCAAAACTACCGCACTTGCCGCAATCGATGCATAGGTCAGCAATCGCCGACGCAATGACAGGTCGGGCTCTGATTCGATTCCTGTTAATAAATTCCGACGCACCTCGGAACAACCAACAGCCTCATCTCCAACTGATTCTGCAACTTCGGATACCGACTGATCGAGTGCCAGTATGCGGGAATAAAAAACCCTCGCGTCTTCGTTGACCTCTAAAACATCTTGAAGACGATTAAATTCACTTGGTGAAATCGCTCCGTCAATCGCGCGAAAAATTAATTTTTCAATCTCTTCATTCATCTAAGATTCCTCTGCCAGACGACGTTCGACACAACTCAGCAATTGCTTTCGAAGCAGGTTCATTTTGCTGTACAAACGGCGCGATTTTTCATCATTCTCTCTCGCAATTCGTTTCACTGAATCACCAGGTCGATAAACACTTAATAAGAGTCGCCGCGATTCCACAGCCAGTTGACTCAAACACTGTTCAACAGCCACCCGTTCCAATTCTCGATTTTCGATTTGCTCGAATGCATCTTCAGCCAACTGCTCAAGAATATGTTCTCTAAAAACCAGTCGGTCGCGTGCCCAATCTCGCTGGCAACTCATGACCTTAAACCTCGCTATAACGCATGCCCAACGTATAAATTCATCGCTTCCCTGAGCTTGTCCAGGAAACCCCGAATCACCCGATTCAAAATCAGAAAACTTGCGCCAGCACTCCAACGCCGTTTCCTGGACCACGTCATCAACCCCCTGGCTCGATGGTAGTAGCGAACGAATAAAGCGTCGAATCGCTTGATCGTTTCGGGCGAGCAGGCCTACGAATCGGTGATAGCGATCTTCTTGGGAATTTGTTTTGTCCAATGTTGAAGCCCCGTTAACGTCATTCCACAATCGCAACGATTTACCAAAAATTACAGATTTTTTTCAAAACAGAAAATTTCTTGCCCGAATCGGAGCCAAAACGAATTTTCTATGATCCAAACGAT
>CALKNI010000124.1 GCA_938091115.1 uncultured Pirellulaceae bacterium
TCGGGTAAACATCCAGCGCGTTCACAAAAAACTCACGTCGTTGGTGGCCATCCACCAGCACCCTATGCAAAAAACAGCATCGCCATCGAACCGTGGTATAGCGGCCGGATGAAACTAAGCGAGATTACCATCGCCGAAGCACTTCAAACGAATGGTTATAAGACGGGGTGTGTTGGCAAATGGCATTGCGCGATCAACCACAATGCGTTTCCACAACCCAAAGATCAGGGGTTCGACGTCTCCTATATGAATCGTGGCGTCTCCGAACCAATGCGTCCCGACCGACTATCAGAATTCTCCACCACCGATGAGAACAATCGATTCCGGCTTGACACCAATGGGATCCCTCGCGACCAGAACACCATGGACGCACTCGAATTTCTAAACCGACATAAGTCAGAGCCGTTCTTCCTATACTACGCGACTTGGCTAGTTCACACGCCAATTCACAGTCGCAGCAAATCCCTGCTAGAAAAATACTGCAAGAAAATGGGGATCCCTTTTCCCAAAAAAGCTGAAGGTTGGGATCTTGAGGGACAAAACAATCCTTACTACGGCGCAATGGTTGAATCACTCGACTACTACGTTGGCCAATTGCTCAACTATCTAAAACAAACCGATGACCCCCGATGGCCCGGACATAAACTCATTGACAACACGTATATCATCTTCACCTCAGACAATGGGGGAATGGAAAAGGTGCCCAACGAAATCATCACCGATAACGCCCCGCTCGATAAAGGCAAAATCAATGCAAAAGAAGGAGGCGTTCGCGTTCCATTCATTATCTCCGGCCCGGGGATCCAACCGGGGATCAGCCCCGATGCAATCGCCAGTGGCCTCGATTTTTACCCCACGATCCTTAACTGGACAGGCACGCCCCAACCAAAGGGCCAGCAACTCGATGGATTGGATCTAAATCCCTTTCTTAAGGCGGACAAAAGGACTCGTGATTTAATTCGCCACTCCAATGGCAAACCAAGAGACACAATGGTCTGGCATTTCCCTAATTCGGTTGCAATGCAGTCAACACTGCGCAGGGGAAATTACAAATTGATTCGTAACTTAGTCGAAGACATGATTCCTAACCGGGACTCTTTAAACCTGTATCAACTCTATGACGACTCAGGAAATCGAGTCGATATCGAAGAAGCAAATGATCTATCTAAATCCAAACCAGCGTTAACCCGCGAATTAAACCAACTCCTCCAATCTCACCTGGATGAAATGCAGGCAAGCCCTCCATTTTTAAATCCCAGATCACCCTCTGCTCTACCTGGCAAGAACAAGGTTTGCACTCCCTTTGAACACGGCATTAAGGGGCGCGAAGTTTGGGCTACCTACAAAGAGTCGGGGGCTAAAGTTGTTTCCGCTAACCTGATTTACACTAATAACGGAGGCAAGAGGTACGAGGAGTGGTATCGACTGCCGGCGTCAATCACGAGTACCGGAAAGGTTACTGCGAACCTGCCGGCAGATGCGACACATTACGTGTTTAATCTGATTGATGAAAATCATTTTCTCGTCAGCTATCCGGAAATGAAATTCTTGAAGGACCGCTCGGCCCCATTCTCAGCGCGTGCGTTTAAAATAGCAGCCAAGAAACCTAAACCAGCCAAATAACTACACCCCGACCCGTTGATATTAAGGAACGTCGATGTTGCCTCCGCTTCCCTCACGAGACCAATTTGCCGATCTATTAATGGATCGCATTTTGGCCGCAGGTGAAACGGCGATGCTGGCCTTTGACGAGCAAAATTTTTCAATCAAAGTCGAATGGGCCGAAGATGCCAATGAACAGGTCGACATCCGTAGCCTGCAATATTTAGAGTCCTGGTTCAAACGCCATCAACAGGCAGAGAACGAGCAACAAAAGTCACTCATTATCAATCAATTTGTCGACCTCTGGTTCTCAACCAAACAGCAGGCCCTTTCTGGGAAAGCAGCCAATACCGAACGACTCATCCCGCTGGTCCGTTCTCGATTTGTTCACGAAGCAACGAAAATTCAGCTTTCAATAGAGACGCCAGAACAGGCGGCAGAAATCGAGAATCAACTTACCTACCAAGCTTTTGCCGAACATCTTGCGGTTAGCATCGCCGAACAGTTTCCCAATAGTTTTCGACAACTGACCTGTGAAGATCTCGATGAATTAGAATTAAGTTTTACTGAAGCGTTGGCAATCGCAAAACATAACTTGCTCAAGCTCGAACCAAACTTTGCCAGTGGAATGCACTTTGAACCAGTAGATGGGAAATTCTGGTGTCCGGCTGGCAATCTAAATTCGAACAATGTGGCGGCTGTGCTATTCCCCGAGCGAATCAAACGCCTCCCCGTCCAGGGGCAACATGTTGTTTTCGTTCCACATGAAAATATTATTTGGATTGTCGACTCCGCTAACATTAATAGCCTGCGACTTGTCGCTGAACTCAATCTCCAGGAATTTCGTGAGTGTCCTTCTCCCGTCAGTGCACTTCCCTATCTAGTCGATGGCCAGAATTTGAAACCGTGGTTGCCGGCAGCATCACATCCGGCTCACGCGGCGATGAAGATGTTGCACATTCATGATGCTTCTTATCTCTGCGACACGCAGGGGCAACTCCTGAAGCAAAAATTCTCCGCCGAAAACATCGACGTCCATCTAAGCGTCTACCGCCCCATGGAAATTGTCCGAGACGATGGAGAAATTGAATACCACTCGATTTGCGTCTGGACCGACAGTGTAACAACGTTGTTACCTAAAACTGATTTCGTTGCTATCCAACAACTACTCAACCGCGATGCTCTGAACCGGGGGAAAACACGCCAACCTAAATTTGGCAAGATCTTAATCGTTCCTTGGAAAACATTCGCTTCGGTGTTGGGAGACGAGCTCCACTGCCGGGAAACCTATCCTGAAAGATATCGGATAGAGACAACCCTTTCTCCGGACGCCTGGTCAATACTGGGAAAAAGTGAGCACCCTTTTGCCGATGCGTTTCGTGACGAATTAAAAGCGACGAAACCAACTTCCAGCCAGACAGCCACGCGTTCCAAAAAAACGGCTTGGATTATTGGCGGAGTGATCGGCTGTCTCGGCTTGTTTATCCTGATGCTGCTAGTAGCGCTCCCGCTCGTTTTTTTATTCACATCAAATTCAACTACCGTCAGTCCACCGATCAATGCCGAATTTGATTTCACTCCGTTCGCTGACCCTACAGTGGAAGGCGACTTCCCTGCGATCCCAGAACTCGAATTCTCAGCCGATTTATTCAAGGGTGAAATCGTCTCGGATTCAAAACTTCCAGCCCTTGAAAAATTAGATAAGCCTACTGTTGAACTACCAATATTGGATTGGGAATTAAAAGACTTAGTAAAATCAGAGATTGGTGGGTCTGAACTACAAACCATCTATGATGATTTTGCGCCAACAGGCGGCTGGCTAGTAGGACTGCGACTCACTAAAGGAACAAACTGGGGAGGTGCCATCCGGGCGGTCCAACCGATTTATCAAACCGGCGATCAGTACCAATTAGGTTTGCGGCACGGTCGTAAAGGCGGTGCATCACGCGCTCAAATCATCGCCCGCCCCGGCTATGCCATCGGTAAAATATCGATTCGAGCTGGACTGGCAATGAATGCAGTACAAGTTGAGTTTCAGAGGGTCGATGGCTCAAAACTTGATCCACAAGACGCCTACTCAAGTGAATGGATTGGCTGCGCCGGTGGAAACGCCTACGACCCCTTATCAAGTGGCGGCAACCCCATTGCAGGAATCTCTGGCAGCTTTCTGGACGATCACTTTGGGATGCGGATCCACATTGCCCCCAGTGATCTTGAGTAATCGGCACCATGACATCTTGATTCGTCGATCAGCGAGACAACCACGGATTCGCAAAGTGTTATCCAACTGCAATTGAAACTTGTCACCGTTGGGGAAGACAATGTTCAAAGATCTTGCTGCCCGATTCCGCAAATGCCTTGGTAGAAAATTTCTACAGGATTTATTAAGATCCAAACTCGTTGCGGCAGAATTTTGATAATTAACAAATGTGATGGAATGAATATAAGAAAAATTTTGAGCATTGTTATCGTCTTGGTGCTACTGGGAATCTCAACTAAGAACAGCATCACCGTGACCATGGATAGTGGCGAAGCGACTGCTACCTGCATCAGCGAACCAAGAAAAAGCTCGCGACGCAACAGGTTATTTTCTATTCGAGAGTCTCGATTTCGATACCAAGATGACGATGGAAATTCGCAAGAAGCTTCCATTTGGTTCAGCATTCCCAGGCCGAAGGCTGGAGAAGAGGTTGAAATCCTCTACGCGAAAAAATCACCTCAGTTGATTTATTATAATTCTGTATTGTTTGTTTGGATGCTACCTGCAATTTTTGTGGTTCTATTGGCATTCATTCCCGCAAGCATCGCCATTCGCCATGGAAAATTTCGAGCTGGCGTAAACTAATAAACTCAACAATTCCAATTAACATCTCCGCCTGCTTGTTATATTTCTAACACCCCATCTCCCCGCGATCATTTTGCGCGTCCCTACCACAACTTGCCTTTTTCAAAGATCAACCAACCGCGCCGGGAGACGTCGAGCAAAGCAGGTTGCCAAGCGTTTAATTCTGGAAATTAATTTTGTTTTCAAATCATAGGCGGCTTGGTGAATTTCACTTTATCCCGTGTTACAATTCGTTCAAGTGTTAACCTACTGACAACTTGAAAACGAAAACGCAGAACTTACATGAGTGAAAACGCCAGCGGAAGTGCGGAGGCAGACGACGTCGCCGCCATTAAGAGATTAGGAAAAACACGCGACGCGATCGTTTCTGAATTACGAAAAACAATTGTGGGAATGGACGATGTTATCGATGAGATGATGATCGCCATCTTTGCCCGCGGACACTGCTTGCTGGTTGGCGTACCTGGTCTGGCAAAAACTCTGCTCGTCAGTTCTCTGGCAAAAACCATGTCGCTGTCATTCAAGCGGATTCAATTCACGCCCGACTTAATGCCCTCGGACATCACGGGAACCGAACTGCTGCAAGAAGATCCAGAAACACACGAACGACGGTTTAAGTTTCAGAAAGGCCCCGTCTTTACAAATCTTTTACTGGCCGATGAAATCAATCGGACCCCTCCCAAAACACAGGCAGCCCTTCTGGAAGCGATGCAGGAAAAACGTGTCTCTTCCGGTGGCGAAGACTTTAAGCTGGACGCTCCCTTTTTTGTTCTTGCCACTCAAAACCCTATCGAACAAGAGGGAACCTATCCTCTACCAGAAGCTCAACTCGATCGATTCCTGTTCAACATCACAGTCAAATATCCAACTCGCAGTGAGGAACTAGACATCATGCGAAGCGTGACCAGTGACGAGGAACCGGTGACCAATCAAGTCGTGGACGGAGCAAGTATCCTCGAATTGCAGCACGTAGTCCGGCGAATTCCCGTTGCAGATCACGTGCTGGAGTACGCTGCGGCGTTGGTTCGTGCGACTCGCCCGGACGAACCGGAAGCTCCCGAGTTTGTGAAAAAACTAATGTCGTGGGGAGCCGGTCCGCGAGCCTCTCTCAACCTCATTCTTGCAGGAAAAGCGAGAGCAGCTTTGCGGGGTCGCTGCCATGTTTCTGTCGACGACATCAAAGCAGTCTGCTTACCAATCCTGAGACATCGAATCATCCCAAGTTTTGCCGCCCGCTCAGAAGGGATGAATTCAGACTCTCTGATTGCATTATTGTTGGAGAAAATCCCGAGCGACGAAAAACTACTGTCTCAAACGACAGGTTAAGCAATTGACTGAACATTTGCCGGACAAGAATTATCTAGATCCTGAGTTATTACAAAAGCTCGGCGACCTCGAGTTGATCGCCCGCGAGGTAGTAGAGGGCCTACGTGTTGGTACGCATCGCAGTCCACTCCGCGGCTGCAGTACTGAATTCGCACACCACCGACAGTATGCACCGGGCGATCCCATTCGCAGTATCGATTGGCGGGTGTATGGGCGATCCGATCGCTACTACACCAAACTTTACGAAGCGGAAACGAATTTTGATTGCTACCTTTTAGTCGATGCAAGTTCTTCCATGAATTACGCTTCCGGGCAGGTTAGCAAACTCGAATACGCTAAATACCTCGCCGCCTCACTCGCCCATATCGTGCTCAAGCAACGTGATTCGGTCGGACTCTCAATTTTTGATTCTGAAGTTCGCGCCCATCTGCCGCCGCGTTCTACCATGAGCATTATTCTGCAGATCGATCAACTGCTGCGAAACATCAAGCCTGTCCCAAGAAGTAGCATTGCCAAACAGCTCCACGATATCGCAATGATGATGAAACGCCGCTCAGTCGTTGTGGTCATCTCGGACTTGTTATCGGATGTCGACGATATCCTTGCCGGACTCGACCACCTCCGATTCGATGGACACAGCGTAGCTGTTTTGCACACACTCGACCCATACGAAATCGAATTCCCTTTTCAAGGAGCGTGGTGTTTCGAAGGTCTCGAACTCGAGGAACCAGTCACGACTCAAGCCGATCGGATTCGAGAGGAGTATCTCGCCAACTTCAATCAATACATTACAAAGCTTCGTGATGGATGCGCGGGAAGCCAAGTCGACTACATGACTGTTAATACTTCACTACCACCCAACGAAGTATTGAGCGAGTTCTTCTTTAAACGCGAGGCGATGATTAACGGTGCGTCTCGGGGAGCTCGCCCGTGACCTTTCTTCATCCTCTAATTTTACTGGCAGGGCTTGGAATATCACTTCCAATTCTAGCGCACCTTCTGAATCGCCATCAGGTCAAACATACACCGTGGGCAGCGATGCAGTTCCTGAATCGCAATGTTCGCGTCCGTTCAAGACAGATTCGCTTGCGCGATTTACTACTCCTTCTCCTGCGTTGCACGGCCCTGATACTTTTAGTGTTGGCACTCGCAAGACCTGCGTGGCAAGGCAGCGTTACCAACTGGCTTCCCGGTGAATCGCGGGCGGGGATTGTGATTGGCCTCGATGCCTCGTTCAGCATGGCACACGGTGGTAAAGATCAAACCCGTTTTCGCCGCGCTCTTAATCAAGTCGAGGTCATTGCCGAAAACATTCAACCAGGTGATCCAGTCTCACTTGTCCTGCTCGGAGGTGAAAACACAGTTCTTACCCGAAACATGGCGTTTGATCGGGATCGATTCCGTGAACTACTTGAAAGTGCCAAAATTGTACAAGCGGGATTAGATCTCGACCGCGTTCCAGGCCAGCTCAAAGAACTAGCCGATGACATGGAAGCACCAAATAAAGAAGTCTACTTTGTCACTGACGTTCAAGCTCGAGATTGGGAACAATCGTCGACCAAGTTTCAATCTGCTCTGACTAATTTACATGAAAGCGCACAAGTTTTTCTGGTTCCAGTTTCAGGAGTAGAAGCAAATCTGGCCGTGACCCAGCTCAACCTTGTTTCCGGCGTACTTAGAAAGGGTGCCGTCGGCCGTTACCAGGCAACGGTTCAAAACTGTGGATCCGATCCAGTGACCAACGTGGAGGTCCAATGTCGAGTCGAAGGCGTTCAAATCGACACCAAAACAATTCCGCTGATTGCCGCCGGAGCATCCGAAACCGTGTCTCTTTTCGTTCCCTTCCACAATTCAGGCCCAACGCGCATCACTGCCGAAATCACCGGAGACCTGCTTCCCACCGACAACGTCAGACGCGTGGTGGCAGTTGTTAGAGATCGCGTTTCGGTTCTCTGCGTTGATGGAACCGACGGGACCGCTGGCCGACTCGTCATGGCTGCACTCCTAGCACGAAGTGACGGCTCAATGGACGAGAACTTTCAAGTCAAATCAATTCCATGGCTCTCACTCCCTTCTGAGCCACTGGAAGAGATCGATGTTGTCATTCTCGCTGACGTCCCCGAGATCACCGAAGAACAAACCAAACAATTATCCCAGTACGTCCGTCAGGGAAACGGATTAGTTTGGTTTGCAGGTAAAAACGTGAAAGCGAATATCTGGAACGAACGATCAGCCAGCGACATTCAATCGCTGCTACCGGCCAAGTTAGGGCTTCCAGTAGACGTCAGTACTGGCAACGGTGCTGGCCGACCGCTAGATCCTTCCATGCCCGACCATCCCGTTTGCCTTCCACTTCGCTCCCTTCCTGAAGACCTGTTTAGCGAAACTCGATTTCTAACTCGGCTCGATTCAGAAACTTCCTCGTCCAGTTTTCCGATCTTAAAATTAGCTGGCAGTGGTGATCCAATATTACTCGAACATACTCTTGGTCGCGGCCATGTCTTCATGTTCACAACTTCGGCCGAGACCACTTGGAATAACATGGCACTAACGCCCGTCTTTCCAATGTTGATGCAGCAAATCGTGACCTACCTAGCCGGGCGCGAATTTGAGCAATCCCAGACGGTCGGCGACTCACTCTCACTCGCGTACGTCGAACAGCCTGACGCCAGCGATGCTGTGTTTGATTCGCCGTCGGACGAAACGATTACGGTTCCAGTGCGTGAGTATCGAAAACAATTCGTGGCTCTTCTTGAAAATGCCCGCGAGGCTGGATTTTATGAAGCACGGGTAAGCGTGCAGGCTCCGGGTCTGCCAATCGCAGTTAACATTGATTCTCGAGAATCGAATGTGGCCTCACTGACCACGCCCGAGCTGAAACAAAATCTTGACTCCACCAACATTGTCGTTGCTCCCTCTGAAATAGAATTAGCCTCCGCCATTAAAGCGAATCGTGCCCGCAAGTCATCGTGGCGACAGTTCATGCTCATCGGGTTGATCCTCTTGATCGCCGAGAGTCTTTTTGCCGACCGCCTGTGGAAACAAAAACAACCGAAAGGACAAGGCTCGCTTCCATCCGGCAACTCCAATACTGGAGGCCAAGATGACTGAATTACAAATGCTCTCCGAAATCGAAAGCGTTTTCTGGGCACGGCCTCTCTCGAATGGCTTGCTCAGTGGAATTCTAATCGGAATCGTCCTGTTCAGCATTTACCTTTACCGCCGCCCTTGGGGTTTGCCTCACTGGCTTCAAGTTTGCCTCGCAGTGAGTCGCATTTTGACTCTCGCTCTGGTGTTCGCCACTTTCCTTGAACCAATGGCTGTGATTACTGAATCCCATATAGAAGTAAAAAATTTACCAGTGCTGATCGATGTCTCAGAGAGCATGTCGATGACAGATCAACGTAAACGACCTGATGATTTGCTCGACGCTGCAGTCGCACTGGGAATGGTTTCTTATGATGAAAAGACCATCGCTGACCAAACCGTAACTCAACTGAACTCAGACCAACGACAAAAAATTGACACGTCTTCACGCCTCGATTTAGCGACTGCCGTCATCAACGAATCTGGCCGACCAACACTTGACTCTTTAGGCGAGTCAATGGATTTGCGTTTTCATGCATTTGGCCAAACTCCTCGCCTGATCAGTGACATTAAAAATTTGACCCGTGATGATCTAATAAATTTAAAAGCAGTAGAATCGAGCACCTCGATTGCTACTTCGCTTGAAGCAGTCGCCAACTCAAGCAGTGTACCGCCAGCTGGGATCGTCCTTTTATCAGATGGAATCGATAACGAGACTTCCCAACGATCCGAAGCAATCCTTCGGGATCTCGGAGTACGTGGCATACCCGTGTACACCGTTCCCATCGGTCTTCCCGATCCCGATGACGTTGCGATTCGCAATATTGTTATGCAGGAAGTTGCCTTTCCGGGCGACAGTGTTCCGGTTCGCGTACAAATCCAGTCCAAAGGCTACGAGCGACGAACTGCGCGCCTGTCCGTTCTTCTCAATGGCCGAAGAGTCTCACAACAGACGGTACGGCTCAAAGGTGGCCTGCAATTTGAAGACATCGATTTCCGCGTCGATGTTTATGAAAAAGGTGCCGCCCAAATCGCAATCGCTATCGAACCCTTCGACGATGAAGTTTCTATTGCCAACAATCGGGTGGAACGAAGCATCCGCGTTGTCAATGAAAAAATCAACGTGCTCTACATCGAAGGAAATTTTCGATGGGAGTATCGCTATCTCCACGCGATTTTGAAACGTGATCCGCGGATCAACGCTACGTTTGTCGCCTCCAACATGGGTCCGGAATTAGCTCGCAACTCACCTGAGCATATCGAACGCTTTCCGAGCAAACGTGAAGAAGCATTTAAATACGATCTGGTCATCTTAGGTGATGTCGACGCTGCCTTTTTCAGCGAAGACGAACTGGCATTATTAGAGGAACTGGTTCGAGATCGAGGCGGTTCACTATTAATGCTTTGCGGACCGATGCATTCACCCACTTCCTATACCGATACGCCCGTCGAAGCAATGCTTCCGGTTCGGTTTGACGCCGATGAAAAATGGGAAGACGTTTCCGAGTCAATTTTCCCCGTGCTGACGCCCGAAGGCCAGAACAGCATGGTGATGACTTTGGAGAACGAACAAGCGGACAACGATTTGACTTGGAGTCGAGTGGCACCACTGGATCAACTCCCACCACTGATTGGCCCCAAGCAGGGTGCCACCGTTCTGGCATCTCTCTCGGATGGCAATTCCAATTCTGAAAGTCGATACCCACTGGTTGCCTGGCAGCGATATGGGACAGGTAAATGTTTATCCATCACCACTGATCGCCTCTGGCGACTACGATTCAAAACGGGTGACAAATATCACTGGCGAGTCTGGTCTCAGTGCATTCAGTTCTTAACCCTCTCAAGGCTTATGGGTGAGCACAAACGTATTCGCCTTGAGACAGACCGATCGATCTATCCAGCGGGAACTCAGGGACGGCTTTACGCTCACGTCCTCGACGAAGATTTTGAGCCAATCGTACAGCCTCGTTTTGAAGTCATCGTCAACAACCTGGACGGCACATCGCTACAACAACGGGTCGTTTTGCAACCAGATCAGTCTCAACCGGGACTCTACGAAGGTTATTTTTCTCCTCCGGCCGCCGGGCGATACCGCGTACAAGCCAATGAAGATGATCGTAAGCAATCCAACACGACTGAATTTCAAGTTACCGATGTCCGTCAGGAGTTGATGGACACCGATGTTCGATTGGAACACCTCCAACGAATCGCTGACCTGACCGGCGGCGAAAACATTAGCGTCCGGGAACTACCAAAACTCACCACTCTAATCAAAGCAGAAAAGGTCACAACGACCGTGCGGTCGGAACGTCCGCTGTGGGACAATAGCGTCGTTGCCTTCCTTTTGGTTGCCTTCCTGGGATTTGAATGGATCATGCGAAGGAGATACGACTTACCATGAGTGGCCCTTCTAACGCTGCACAATTCAAACAGCTTGATTCCCGAATCAAATCGACTTGGCGACGAAACCAATTGCTGCAACTCGTTTCTGGGGTGTTAAGCTTTTGCCGCTGGGCAGTGCCGCTCTTTGTTCTGGCCGTTGCGATTGACTGGATGACTTCCTTACCCTCGGCAGCGAGATACGTCGTTCTCGTCGGACTGTTGGCAGTCGGGATTTATAAAGCATGGGATTTTGGGTGGCGTCACCTTCGTCGATTCAATGCCACCCACACTGCCCTGCTCCTTGAAAAACATCATGGAGGAATGGAAAGCCTACTGGTCTCGGCAGTTCAACTTCGAAAATCAAACAGCGGCAATGGCACATCTTCGGCCATGCGAAACATGACGCTTCAATTAGCCGAAGAGTCAGCAACTGCGGTGAATCCCCAAAAAGCCGTCCCGTTCGACAAACTCAAATATCCTGCACTGATGGTTTTGGGATTAGGGATTTTGATTGCGTTCTTCACAATCGCAAATACTCCTTTTGCGACCGCCGGGGTGAAAAGAATTCTTGCACCTTGGTTGGTCGCGGCCTATCCAACCTACACGCACCTCCAATTCGATCAGGAAGACTTAATCGTCAAAGAAGGGGAAAGCGCGGAAATCATAGTCGGCGTCTCTGGAATTGTACCCAATCAAGCCAAACTGTTTCTTAGCACCGGTCAGGGACGCCCGCGTGAGATAGAACTCGAGATCACCAGCGGGAATTGCCAATACACAATCGCATCCGCTTCCCGCGACTTTCGATACCGCATCCAAGCGGGCGATGCGAGAAGCGACTGGCACGAGGTTCGCGTCATCCCTGCCCCGCGAATTAAAAATGTACAGGTTGGGCTCGAATATCCGAAATATCTTCAACGCGACACCGATACAATCGAAGCGTTAACCTTGACCGTACCCGAAAGCACAACTGTTCACTGGGATCTAACACTCGATCGCCCCATTCGCGATCCCATTCTTCACCGAGACGGTGAAACACCGTTGCCGTTAAAGGTCAGCAACGATGGTCTTAAATTAGTGATCGATGAACAGGTAGAAGCTTCCCGTGGCTACAGTTTTTCCTGGATTGATAAAGAACATGGTTTTGATTTTGTCAGCCCCCGGTATTATCTTCAGGTGGCTGCCGACCAACCACCGAGAGTAGAGCTCACGACTCCGGAGTCCAACGTAAACGCCCTGCTCGGTCGCCAGCTAGACCTGGCAGTTCGTGCCCGTGATGATCATGGAATTGGTGAAATGAAAATCACCTACGGTGTCAATTTGCGACCGACCAAATCGGTTGCTCTCGCTGTCTCCAACGAGAACACCGAGGGGGAGCAGAGCATTAACTGGGACTACCGGGATGTTTTACCTGATCTTAAAGTTGGTGATACGGTTTCGTTCGTGATCGAAGTCACCGATCGATACCCAACTCCCGATGGTCCTCACAAGGCAATCTCCGACACACGGCGAATCACCTTCCTGACCCGGGAAGAATACCTCACACAAATCGCTCGAAAAACAGACCGACTACTAACTCGTGTTCGCACCTCCTATCGACAGGAACGTGCCGCCCACGCACTGGTCAATCAACTCGACCCGCAAAGCGACACCTATCTGCAAACATGCCAATTGGAAGCGATTCGCCAGGAGATGCTGCGTCAACAACTCAATGATATTGCGGTTGGCGTACAAGACCTGCTCGACGACTTAAAAGCGAATAATGTTTCCGATGCCGTTGAATCTGATACCCTCGTTCAAGTTCGTGAAGGGCTCACAACGATTGCAGAAAATCGAGTCGCGAGGGCAGCAGCCTTGTTGCGTGAACAAACCGGTGCTACCGAGAACGGTACGTTAGACCCAACGCCAGCGACTCAGGTTGTCAACCAAGCCGCTCGTGAACTAGCCGACCTCGTTCTCCAGCGCGGCATTGATTTTGCCCGGGAAGTGCTCGCCCGAGAATCACGAATGTTCGCTCAAGAACAAGCCGCCCTACGACTCCTCGCAATCCAATTAAAGCAAGGTACATCAACCGATTCGCTGGTAAAGCGACAAGAAGAACTCGCCGTTTGGACCGACCATCTTATTCAATCTTTGCAAAAGGGAATGCGTTACGACAAACGTCCAATTTCAGTGCTTGGGTTAACACGTCGAATAAAAGAACTTCGCTCCAGCGGTGCAGAAGAAAAAATGGCAACGGCGGCCAAGCTAATGCGAGACGGCAAATTGAACGAACTAACTCCCTTGCCTTCAGAAATCATTGCCGCATTTCTCAGCGCCGAGTTCAGCATGAGGACTGGAGCAGAGTACGCGGCGATCATTGAATTCCGTTCGCGGTTGAATTCCTTACTTCAACGTCAACAGAAACTTCGGAAACAATGCGAAGCGTTGAGCGATAATGACTTCTCAGGTGGGCGAGCTGATATCGTTGCGACTCAGTCCGAGATCCAGGCGGCTCTAGTAACTTCGCTGCTACCTCCAGTGCCCACACCGCGAGCTCGCCTGTTTGACTCCACTTTCCCCGAGCCACTTCCCGTCGAACAACTTCGATCGGAAACCGAGCAGACCATGGCAGGTGCTCTTGAAAAGCTAAAAACGGGTGAACAAAAACTTGCTGTCGAACACCAAATAAAGACCGAAGAGAAAATGATCGAGTTCGCTGAACTCCTCGAATTCGCCTCGCTGGAATTAAGCCTCCGCGCCCAGGGGCTTAATTCACTTGTCTCCACGGCAACTGAACGAGTTACGCGGATCGAGGACTTTGAGGAACGGCAAATTGATCTGCTCGAACGCACCGAAGAAGCCGCCCTGGATGAAGTCAATTCTGAATCGCTCGCCGAAGAACAGCAATTTCTGATGGAAGAAATCAACGAATTCAAGAATGAATTGGTTGGAACCGATGGAGCTGATCAAGACGCGTTACCGCTACTAAGCCAGCTCAAGGTCGCTGCCGACATCACCAAGAGTTCTCTCGATCCTCTAAAATCCAATACCCCTGAAGAAGCACTCGAACTTCAGGAAGAGGCAGCCGATGCGCTCGCTTTAGCCTTAGAAATCTCTCTCGCTCAATCGGATCGCCTAATGATGCTGCAAGACCTGTATTCATTTCAGCGGTCGGTCGGAGATGCAAACGGCTGGATGACCGATATCGTAGATGAGCAAACTGACTTAGTTGAGTCGACAAGATCAGCCAAACCCGAAGATGCTTCCAAACTGATTCCAGTCATGATGAATCTTCGACAATGCTACACTGACATCGCTCCCATACTCGACCTAGTCGCGGGGCGACTCGATGCCGGAACGCCACTCCTATTCGCCGGCACTGACTTGGAAGACGCCATTCTTGGAGTCGAAGATGGTGATTTCATCGACGCTACCGACGCTCAGGAAGTCGCTGCCGAATCACTGGCCGAGGTCAGAGTCCTCGTCGACGCAGTCCAGCGGCAGACTGGATACGTTGCAGAGATTGTGGAGTTCCTGCACGCAACGCAAGCCGACGCGGCCTCGATGGCATTCCAGCAAGAACAGCTAAAAAAGAGATTGGTCTTAGAAAAAGCAGACATCTCGACCGCTCTAACCGGGCAACAACGTGCACTTCAGCAGCAAGCCGAAATCCATGGTCGAAAATTAGTAACGGCGACGGGGATGATCACTTTCGCAGGTCCGGCAACTCAAATGCTTACCGCCGCAGAAATGCTGAAATCTGGCAACGCCGACGCCGCCCTGGGGCAAATGGAACTTGCCGAAGAAACTCTCAAAACGAATGCCGAGGAATTGCTACTCATAATCACAATGCTACACGGGCTTCCTGGTATTGAAGCGACCAGTGCCTCCGCAGACGAACTCCTCTTGCTACTCGATGTCCTTGCACTTGCCAGTGACCAGCGCGACCTGTCTCGAGAATCGGAATCCGCGGAACCGGCTGAGCTAAAAAGCTTATCGAGTCGACAAGACAAATTAATAACAAACATCAAAAATGCTATAACGGGTGATACGCCCGATCCAAAATTGGTGGCTGCAAATGCAGCTATTGCCGAAGCGACCCAAACCATGCAGGACTCCAATCCAGAGGGGACGCGTCGCAATCATGAATTAGCCAACGATGCCTTAAGGCAATTCGTCATCGAACAAGCCCTGATTCTCGAAACCGCCAAAGGGGTCTCGGCATCCAGCGATGAACCGATTCTTACGGAGGCTGAGACTACTGACCTAAGCCTGTCGGTTGCCAACTTTGTTTCAGATTTTGTCAGCGGAGAGGCTCCCAAGGACAAGAAAACTGAATGGGAGGTCCTTGGCGAACGTGAACGTGCCGCTCTAAATCAGAATTTTGCTCGGGAATTGCCTTTAGAGTATCGTGGAACGCTTAAGAATTATTACGAGAGGGTCGCTAAATGAATGCGATGATCTATCTAAAAACTTTAGGCGCCCTGCTGTTACTATTAACACCGCTCTCGGTTTCAGCTCAGGATCCTCCCGATCCACAACCGAGATCAGTCGCAGTTCAGGAATCAGACGGCGCACCTGAGTTGACCGAAGCTGCGGATAAAGCGATCGAACGTGGCCTTCAGTTTCTCCTCAAATCACAAAATAAAAATGGCTCATGGACTGGCGAAAACGGAGCGACCGATATCGGTGGGACTTCTCTCGCTCTGATGGCTTTCATGGTGAAAGGGCACTTCCCGGGATTTGGCAGGCATGGTGCCGCCCTCGATCGAGCCAAAAACTATTTGCTTCAGCGAGCCGACGAATCGCCCAATGGAGCAATGGGCAGCATGTACGAACACGGACTATTCACTCTCGCTCTTTCCGAGCTGTGGGGAATGACCAAGGACGTCGAAGACAACAAGCGGATTCAAGTCGCCTTGGAGCATTCTGTCCAGGTGATCCTGAGAGCTCAAAGCCCACTGGGTGGATGGAGATATGGTGCCCGACCCGATGCTGGACAAGACACTTCGGTAACTTCCACCGTCTTTGTTTCGCTCGCTTCAGCCAGACAGGCCGGCATCCTCGTTCCCACTGAAACTATCAATCGAGTGGTCGATTACTATCGCGAACAGGTTTGGAATGAAGCAACCGGCGGCTTTGGATACCAGGGAAACACGGGGACGACCCTTGCTTGTACCGCCGGTGGCGCCTATGCAGCCCAACTCTGCGGCAAACGTGACACTGAATGGGTTGCTGCCGCGATTCGCCATCTAGAAAACAACCCCAAAGCTTTCAATCGCAAAGAACTAGGGCACTTTTACTACGCCCATTACTACGCCATCCAGGCAATGGTTCAGGCTGGAGGCGATCACTATGCCAAATGGTATCCAAAAATCCGAGACTCCCTAATCGGACTTCAACAGCCCGATGGATCGTGGAACGACTTGGAAAAAGAACCACATCCCCACAAAACACCGATGGCAATCATTACCCTTGGTACACCCTATCGATACATCCCGGTGTATCAACGATAAATGCCAGAGTGTAACTGCACTAAGAGAGATCTAACGAGGAACTGAAAAGGAAATCAATCATGAGATCACGAAAACAGATTAACTTGATTGTCACCGTCTGCATTTGCTGTGCGGGGCTAACCCAGATCGCTCAGGCACAAAAAAATAAATCTGAAATTCAACTCAACTCGCGTGGCAAAGAACTTTTAGCCCAATATACCGACGCACTAAATACTTTAAATTCCGAAGTCGCGGCGGCTCTCCCGAAAATCAATTCCGATAAGAAACAGGCTTTCCTCGATGTACGTTCCGCACTAGCAGGCATCAAGCCTCCAGCGGAAGCAGAAAATGCTGTTGCGCAAAAGAACTACGAAAAACAAAAAGAACAATCGGAAGCCAAGGCACTGGTGGAAGCTAGATCTATTTTGAATGACGTCAATGAATTCCTCGCCTCTGACGCACTCGATTCCAAACTGCTTAAGGCAGCGATTATCCGAAACGCGACCCCACAGGGGCTCGCGGAATTCGCACAGCAAGGACCAGCAGAAGAAAAACTCTTGGAACAGCTCTTCGCAGACGAGGCGTTGATGAAGCAGATCCTAATTGCTGGAGGGGCAAACGGGGGCGAATACGGCGAAGCAATGCAGGTCTATACGGCAATTTTGGCAAAGAGCCAGCGGGCCCGCGAAGTTGGAAGTATCTTTCAAAGACTTGCGCTGGGCACGGCGATCCACATGCCATGGATGCTCGGCAAGGAAAAAGGGGGCGTCCACAATATCGTTTATCGAACTCAAACCACCGTCGATCAGGTAGAACGCTATCTCCATTACGAACAGGCCTTTCTTGATGGAGAATTAGACCCGGCTTTTAAGGATATGAACACTTGGGAATGTCGTTTTATCACGGATGATCCTTACAGCAACGAGGATTTGGCATGGACTCGCAAGATGATGCAGACCTACCGACCGGACCATATCACTAATCCCGATTACAAATGGCGATACGTGCGAATCGTAAAGAGTGATGTCCCCTACGTCAGTCCGACCACGGATCCTGCTCTTGGCACGCCAGCTCAGCAACATATTGCTCTTGGCGGGATTTGCGGCCGGCGGGCATTCTATGGACGTCTGGCAACTCGAGCGTTTGGAATTCCATCACGAGCCTCCACACAAACCGGCCACGGAGCGATGTGCCACTGGACACCTGACGGCTGGGTCGTGTGCCTTGGAGCTTGGTGGTCGAGTGCCTGGTGCGGTCCACAAGGAGGCCTCGACTTCCTTCTCGACTCTCAGGCAAGGGAACATACGGACGACTACCTCCAAGTCTTACGGGCCCAATGGATCGGAGATTCGCTTGGCGAGCAGGATGTTAGCATTCGGCAATATGGAAGTGGCGGTGGATTTTGGGACGGACTTGCTTTTTATAAAAAACGAGCCATCGTTGAAGACGCTGAGGTCGAAGCGCTCGAACTGGCAGGCGGTATGAAACTGGGGGAATCCGATGAACTGCTTGGCGACGAGAAGGGGGAAGAAATTGAGATTCCCGAATCAGATAAAACCATTGTCTTAGGCGATGACGGGACCATTACGATTCCAGCGGCCGCTTGTGATCGCCCCACCAACAGCACCGACAAAGTTGCCTTCATGAAGAGCTGGGAGGGTGGTACTCAAATCCATTACAGCCGACTTGGCCAACGTCCAGAATTAATTAGATATTCGGTCGAAGCTCCAGCTGCGGGCACCTATACCCTGGTCGCCGACGTCGCTACCGTTTCGCCAAAACAAGAAATCATCCTTAGGCTAAACCGGCGAACATTGATCGACATCTCACTCCCCTACACCAAGGGAATGTGGGACAAATCAAATCCTGTCACGATCGATCTCAAAGAAGGCCGAAACACACTCATGTTCACTTGCCGAGCGCCAAATCGCGGCGTCACCATGAAAGAAATCCAATTGGTTCCCGCTAAGTAACGAAATACGACATGACAAAACACTTTTTTCAATGCTTGATGTTCACGGTCTTTGTGAACCTGTTGTTTTCCAGTCCAGTACTTGCGCAAGACAGCGGTAATCCAATTGCCAAGGAAAAAATTGAAGCGTTAAAAACCAACCTCACCGATCAACAAGTGGACGGGGCTTCTTCGGCTCGCCAACGACTTGCCGTGAAACGCTTGATTCGTGATGCCGGCAAACTGATCGAAGCCAATCCAACCGCTCCTAACCGGTTTGAAATTCTTGCGATTGTTTTCAAGGCTCAGCAGCGCCTATTTGGTATGGACGACTCGTCGCGCAATCGAGAGGCCCTTTTAGAAACCTGCAAGGCGTTAGTGAAAGCTCCCAACCAGTACGCTGATCTTCGATTCGAAGCCGATATCCTGCTAACGCAAACCGAGTTAGCCCGGAAAGGTGCGGATGCCGAAGCGCGTCTAGCCGCCCTCACACCGTTGATCGACCGGTATCGCGACACTCCCGCAGATGCAAGGATGCTCCGCACAGCCATGCTGATGGCACTTGAGTTGGGCGACCCGCGTATGATCAAAGACATTCGCGAACAGATGACCGATCGGTTTGCGGGCGATCTCGACATGATCAACTTCCAACGTGACAAACTGGGTGGCCAAGTTTTTGGAGCTCCGTTTTGCGGAACCTTCGAGCGTAGTGATGGCGAGATGATTCATCTGCCTGCTGATTTCTTGGGGCAAACCACCGTTCTCTATTTTTGGACCAAAGAGGCCCACGGTAAAAAAGACTTTGACGACCTCGTAGCCCATTGCAAAGCACATAAAGCAGACATGGAAGGTCGCATCAGGATCATCAGCTTCAACGTCGATCAACTCCCCGACGCAGGCGAAAAAATTCTGAGGGACAACGGCGTCAACTGGCCGGCCTTGCATCTTACCGAGGGTCGTGAAAACCCGATGTATAAAACTTTCGCGCGGCAAGACACCGCAATGGTTACCCTCACACCAACCGGTTACGCTGCCTTGGTGATGGCGGGGTCGACACGAAAAAAAGTTGGAGACGACGGCACGCGCGACCACGAGCGGTGGTTTCAATCTTCTTTGGCAAGGGATTGGAGTCGAGAACGCTACGTTAATCAACTCTCTTCTCTTTTCGCTGGCGACTTTTTCATTGTAGAGACGGAAGGGAAATTCAATCCCTCACTCCCTCCTGAGCTAAAGTCGATTTCTAAACCTCTCAAGCGAACGAATACTTCGGTTCCAGAAAAGACACTCACGGAGATTCAGAACTGTTTTATTAAGTCTCCCATTCGCTACCGAGCAACATTCAAAGAAGTCCAGTCTGCTTACCAAAAAGCAAGTAAGCTTTGCAGCAAAGCAATTGCCGACCATCCCAGCGCCCCCGATCTCTGGATGGTGCGGAATCGTCTGATCGTTGCCCAACTCGGGCTTTGGAAACTGACTGCCAACCATTCTTACTACCTCAAAGCGATTGAAACATCCAAAGAGGCATTAGATTCTAAAATGCCAAAAGGAGCAGATATCATTCCCCAATTCTGCCTTGCTAAAGAATCCCTCCGCGACCCTCAAGTGGAACCACAGGAGATCATTCGCGATTATGTCAAAGACCTGGGTGGAAAAAATGCTCCTGGACTCGCATTGGCAGCCGCATCGTTACTTGCACTCGACGTTGCTGACCCGGATCTTCATGAAGAGTATCGTGAACTTATTCTCACCCAGCATATCGACGAACCGACGATGTGGACGTATGCAGCATTCCTACTGGACCGCTATCACCGCTATTGGATTTTTCGTGTGCCATTTGTCGCAGGCTGGTCTTATGGTCGCAGACAACAGTGGCTTCTTGGACAAGGACATCCCGACCAATTCAAACGACGCTTCCAAGCTGAACTTGAAACACTCGATGGGAAAACAATTCGAATTCCTCAAGACAGCAAGGGAAAATGGACGGTCGTCCTGTTCACCCACAGTTGGGTAGAAAATGAAAAATCCCCATTACCAAGCGCTGTCACCAGATACTTGAATCCCTACATCGACAAGAGAGCACTCGACGACACCCAGGTCATGGTGGCCGTATTGGACGAGAATACTGGCCCCGTCGAAAAATATCTCGAAGAAAAACCGCTCGGCTGCGAGACTCTGGTAGTCAAAGGAGGACTCGAAAATCCTCTGGTTCAGCAGCTTGGAATTCTAGATGAGGACCAACAACCTAACGCACTCGTTTTCCGGCCCGACGGTAGCATCGCGCTCACAATTTCTGGGTTAACCATGAGTCGGACTCGATCGCAGCTCATCCCGAATCTGATTGACCGACAAGACGAAGAATCGGTCGTCGCACTTCTGGAAAGCGGAAAGGTCGATCAAGCCAAGGAACTGATCTTCAAAATCGCTCCCCCATTTGATCCAGAAGCAGTCGACGAACGAGGACGAAAGCTTAAAAAACCCGTTTATAATTACATGCACATTCGCGCCCGTGCCAAAACCTATGTCGCTCTCGAAGATTGGGACTCCGCGCTGGTCGATGCGGAAGAAGTCGCCAATTTCTTGACCTCCAAAGGAGGCTGGATGAGCATGCGGCCAGTCGAACTCGATGAAGCCGAACAGCTCGTTGAAATGATTCGGGCAAAACAAGAGCCAACAAAAAAATAGATTTGGCAATTCAGTAATTTCGAAATTGATGATCTCAATGGACGCCTGATGATTAGTCTCACGAAACGAACCTTGTCTACCATGCTGATCACTACGGTGACCACATTTGTGTCTCTTGGCCCTACCGTTCCGGCAGACGAACCCGTGTCACCCAAGGGTAAACATCTGTTTATTCTCTCGGGCCAGTCAAACATGGTTGGAATGGACCCTGAATTATCGTTTATTCCAACGGTGTCGAAAGCCTTCGGTAAAAATGGCGTGATTATTGTCAAAGACGCGGCAAGCGGTCAGTCGATTCGAAGTTGGTGCAAGTCAAATCACGAATTCCCTCCCCCGACAACTGGCCGAGTCCCCAAAGTCAGGGGCGAACTTTACGATCGCCTAATCACAAAGGTCAAAACGGCGATTGAAGGACAAACGATTCAAACCGTCACGCTTGTTTGGATGCAAGGTGAATCAGACCTCAACAATACTGCCTACGACGCCTATCTGAAAGAGTTACGGGCTCAACTGGAATCAGATCTAAAAATCAAAGAACTTAATATGGTCATTGGCCGAATCAGCGACAGTGGGCTCGATGTGCAAAAGCGATTGGAAGGTCGGTTGAATATTCGTCGCATCCAAAAAGAGTTTGCCGAATCTCAACCCCAGACCGAATGGGTGGATACGGACGACCTCAACGATCGGAAAGTTGATGGGAAAGTCATCCACGACTTGCACTACCATCCGGAGGGATACCGCATCCTTGGCGAGCGTTTTGCGAAAAAATCGATTGCTTTGATTCAACAACGTTCGAAATAATCGTTAAAAAAAACTTCCCCCCTCTCTGTTTCGTGATCGCGATCAAATGCTTACTCGCCTCGATAAATATCGCTGTACAACAAAAACAAGCCTCCCATGGAGACTGGCATCAGCAGGATTGCGGGGACGTAACATGCAAACATTGCCAATATCAATAGGAAATAGTTGACTAGCATGTACCAAACGATTCCACCAAAGTTCAGTTTTGCACCCGCCCAACTCTGCCTAATCGCTTCGGTGCCGGAGAGCTTTCGATCGGCAATTAACTGAAACGCAAAAACAAACGGAAGGTTAATCAAAACACTAATTACCATCAGTGCTACAAAACAGAGGATGTACGCAAGGATTCCGACAAGAATTCCTAAACCTGTCGCGGCTTCTCCGTCCATCGTCCCGGCAATGATGGCCATGATAGCTAAAGCCACCACCAAGAAGAGTCCTGCCGTCACCATTGACGCAAGAATAGAAAATCCGACCATGATCAAATAAGCGATCAGTCCTTCGCCAAATTGATCAAAGCCCTTAAACAGAGTTCCGAATTCTACTTGCCTCCCCGCTTGGCGATGCAAAAAGCACAAGTAGATACCGATCAACATTGGCCCCATCACCAGTCCGAAGGGAACCATCGAGCCAATGAGAACGCCAACCAATGTGATCCCAAGAAACAAGCCGTATTGATTACCAATCAATTCCTTGGAGCGACTCAACAATTCCATTGGCCGAACCGTAACCTTGCGAATCGGTCCATTTTTTGCACCATGCTTTAGCCCTAGCGTACTCGTGGGCATTTCCCCTTGGGGTGTGTATGGGTTGTGATAGGGGTCGCCAGTACTCATGAAAACCTCTCAGCCATTAAATTGGGGGCAGGATCAAAGACGTATTATGTCACAGTCTATCAGTTCATTTTGCGATTGTGTCGAGTTCACTCAATTTAAATCGCACACTTAAAATATAGGGCTGCTCTCCCTGCGACCAATGCCCATAGGTGGTCACCACAAATGTATCATCCGGCAGCACCTCGACTCCAGGATAAGTCGTATCGTACCCTTTTTTATTGTCTTTCAGGCGGACAGAGTATTGTCCATCACTGCCATTTTCAAGGTCTTCCCAAGTCCCAACCCAACCAACCCAATCCCCTTCGAATGGCCGGTTCTTTCGCTTATCCGTGGGAGAGTTACAGCGAAAACTGATAAACAGCCGACCGTCGGCTCCGTACTTACCGGTATGCCGGTCACCTGTCAGTGCTAACGGAAGCTCTCGCGGTTCAGACCACGTCTTCCCTTCGTCTTCGGAAAAGATGATATGGGAATTTTTGCGGCGCGCATTCTCGCGAAGGAGCACCGCTAACTTCTTTCCATCGGGTGAGCGAATACAACCCGGTTCGCAAAGATGAACATCCGAAGACCGGTATACGGATTCGGGAAAGGACCAGGTCAGGCCACCGTCAATCGAAAAGGTTTTATAAAGATCAAACGTCCGCGTCTTATTCTTAGCTGGCGTTTTCCCAATGAATCTTCCATCGTCGTGAAACATCGCCATATAGTGCCCCGGGCCTGTGCTTAGTTTCTCCACAAAACCCATGACCACGATCCCGCCCCAATCGCCGACGGGCTTAAGGTCTCCCCAGCTTTTTCCATCGTCTTCAGAAACCGCCAGTTTAGCGGGATACAAACCAGACCACATGATGATCCGTTTCTTTCCGTCAGCATCAACGACTCGGTGGAGCGTCGGAACCTCTTTCGATGTCGACCAGTTCGCGGGGGTCAGCAGCCGACCACTCCACGTCAGACCTCCATCATCACTCCGCTTGTAGACAATGGAACCTCGCCCGTGACCTTTGGGGTAAACGCAAAGCATCGTCTTGCCATCTTCCAGAAGGCAAGTCGTTGGATGCCCAAGATATTGACCCGCCTCGTGATCCACGACTACCTGACGATAGGCCTGATCGTCGAGGTCAATCAGCTTTGGGTAACTACTACCTGATTCCTGGGCAATGCCCACTGAACCGAGGAGAAAAAATATGAGAAAGGCGATACGCATCGAGACTCCAAAAGTCAGCAGATTGATTTGTTGAATCTAGACAACTTAATTAACAACACGGTTATAACTGATGTTGATTTCAGTGTCTAAATTATGAGGATCGAAATACAGCAAGCTTACTTGCCTGCATTGGCTGATCTTTCGATCGACGCCGCAACCTGATCAGCCAGTTTTCCACTCCCCTCTGCTGTGAAATGCACATCACCCGGACCGCGAAAATAGGAAGCAGGAAATGTGCCGCTCAGTTCACGCAGATCATTAATTTCAATTCCATGCTTCTTCATAATTTTATCAGCAACCAGGTTGTACTTAACCTCATCTCCCACAATTCGACCCGCCTCGCCTTCAGGAACGATCGTTGTCGAAGCCCAGATTAATTTTGCCCCCGTCGCCTTCAGCATGGCGACAATTTTTTCTAGGTTCTGTTCGTATTCATCGAGAGGGACGGCAATGGACCCATTCACTTTATCTCGATTGCCCTGCACTTTTGAATCGGGGTGGCGATAGCAAAGATCGTGCAGACCAACATTAAAATGGATCACGTCCCATTTCTGCTCACCCAGCCATTTAGCTAGTGCACTCCGGTACCGATTGGTATCACCACAATTTGCTTTCGGTCGCGTGACGTTGACTTTGCCTTTGAGTTTTTTAACCACGATTGGCGTGTACGCGATCGAAATGGAGTCACCAAGGATGAGTGCATTGGGAAGCCCTTCTTGGTTCGTTGCCTTTGGAATCGGCGGACGCTTTCGTTTCTTTTTCCCAGCCAGAACATTTCCTATCGTTCCAGCTACGCGAGCGGCAAGCAAATCTTTCCCAGAATCATTGTAATGAACATCGTTTTCGCCGAGCTGATACTCAGTTCGACCATCACCGATAGCGGCATACAGGTCATTCACCTGAACGCCTTGAGCCTTCATTACCTTTCGAGCTGCATCATTAAATTGCTTCGCTCGAGCTTCACTGACAACAATATTGGCACTGCGCTCTGAACCGATGCATGGAGGCGTCGTCATTCCAAAGATCAATTTCGCTTTCGATTTTTTCAGCTTGTTTACAATACTGTTTAGATTCTTGGCGTACGACTCTGGAGTCGCTTTGGTCTCTTGTTTCCAACCGTACCAATCCCACAGTCCAAAGTTAAAATGAATCACATCCCACTTGCCGTCGCCCACCCACTCTTCAACATTCTCGTCACCAAAGGCAGACCAACGACAATTGGTTTTAGGGCGATGGACGTTGGCCTTGTCAGCCAACAACCTTCGGACTCTTGCGGTATAACCGATCGAAATCGAATCACCGATTAACAAGACACGGGGTAGCTCAGGATCGTCGACAGGATTGGCATACGGATGCTTGAAGGGGTCACCTTGGTTAGCTTTATTCTGTCCACTGACAAGTGGGCAAAACAGAAACACAAACATCAACAACGTTGTGATAGACAATTTCATTTCATCTCTCGGGATAGATCTATTTTCGAGTCGGCCTGATTATATCTCAGGCGCACCTGTGGATGCCAACTTATCCACAAATTTTCAAGTCTATCCGCAGGCAGATCCTGGTGTCAAAACACAGCTTGGTTTCATCTTGAATCGAGAGGCAGGCCGTTCTGAGTCAGAATGGTAAATCCATATTTCAAAAAACGCTCAAGTCCGGCTTCGCTCGCATCATATTGTATTGTTATCCCACCGATCAACATTGGCCTTCAGGCCAACCCAATCGTTCTATCGCATCCGTGACGCAGCCGATAGTAATAATAAGCTGCTGGTCTGCCAATTGATTTTCGATTTCATCTGTTAGCTTCCGTTCATTGTCGCGGTATTCGGCAGCCTGTTCATAGTTCCCTGCCTTGACCAGCTCTTCTTTCCTATTGCGAAATCCGCATCGACTTTCGAGTAAACCCGCAATGGAAGGTCGCAGATGAAGCGGCAAAGTGGCGATAAAAAGTTGTTCAGAAAACTGGTGGCGGGAAGATAGAAGAAAACGGAGGAAGTCGACCGAATGGGTCGGTTCAATCATTGCAATTTGACGCAATTCATCCTCGATGCCAGGTTGAACACTGAAAAAATTTGGCCAGCCCTTCGGCATCGAATGCACGATGCGAATCAGTGAATTCCCAATTGAATTAGCCAACGTCACGCAAATCACCTTTCAACGGGATAACACTTAAATCATCGGGCCGCGTTAGCGGCCGGCTTGGCACAGCAAACTGAAGGTAATGCGTCGGCGGTTTCGATTTGCCGTATGGCAGTGCCGGGACGGAATGATCCGACAACCATTGTTCGATTTCTGATTGCGTCAAGCAGTTCATGTACTCAATCCGGATAACGTCTGCGGATCAGGCGCGGCTATTTGCTGTCCCCTGCATCCGGCTTGTTAGCCTCTAGCTTCTCCGACTTTGGTTGATTGGGCACCGTGAACGTTGCAACCACTGCGCGGTGATCAGAGGGATAGGGCGTAACAACAATATCCGCATTTTCATTGTCTTCTCCGACGATCTTTACGTCCTTCACGGTTAAGCCTTTGCCTTTAAAGTAGACAAAATCAATGCGATCATAGTGGGTTGTTGGGGCAGCAGGCTTGTACTTTGGCGACCACGTAAAGCCCGGATGTTTCATTTCGTTGGGATAGATACTGCGATACGAATCAGTAAAACCTGCTTTGATCATAGCCAGAGAATTCGGGTATTCAACTTTGATGGGGTGGCGACCGGATTTGGCAGCTGCTTCGGTCCAGTCGAGATATGACGGTTCATTGAAATCACCGACCAAAAAAACAGGGGCCTCTTTGTCGGGGAGATCGCGTATCTGATTGAGAATCTCTGAAACTTCCCCTCCACGTGCCTTCTTGGCCCATTGAATCGCTTCGGCTTCAGTCTTGATGAATTCAATATCAAATGTGTGCTTATGCCACGTCGGACGGATGCCTAGGAGCTGGTAAGGCTGATAAGGGTGGGATGGCAGGTGCAAGCTGAAGACATAGGCTTCCTGGCCCGTAGGTAATTTAACCTTGATGCCACCCTTGTCGAGGTTCTCGACAATTTCATACGACGTTAGTATCACTCCCTTTCTAATGTTTTTGGAGTGATTCCAATCCAGTAATTCTGCCAATTTCTCCGTGGTAAATCCTTTAGGACTCTTTGGTTCCTGAATGCCAACAATGTCAGCCTTTGCCTTCTGAATAACCTTGGCCGTTTGGGACAACGGCTGTTTAAGGTAAACAACACCTCCACGGTGAATGTTGTAGGACATGACGTTCACGCTGAACTCTTCGATTTGTGCGTGCAGGGAATCTGCGAAAACCGACCCCAAAGTGAGTAGCAATCCGAAGGCTGCGATCGTGCGGGTTGTTCTCTTCATATGTCTATTTTTTCTGATGATAACGTCCGCGATCACGGAGCCCGAACGAGTGATATTCGATTTCAATTCCACGCACAAGTCGGGCTTCGCGTGCATCGCATTGTTATGTGCCGTTGTCTGGGGGCAAGTCCAGTTTTCTAGGCCGAATGACGATCAACGAAATTATAAACCCTGTCAAACCGCCAAGGTAGCTCGCATTATGAATATATGCCACGCGAACAAATGCCCACGTGTCAGTAATTTGAAATCGGCGGATGATCGGCTGCCAAACCGAATAATCGGAGTCGGGTCCGCGATGCACGCCGTAAAAATAGCCGCCAATCCCTGCAAGGATCCCGCAGGCGAAGACAATTGCGAACCCCTTAAAGATGCCACGGTAGGCAATCGTTCGAGGTTGGTTTGGGATCAATCGCCGCGAAAGAAACCAAGCCATGATGAAACCCACCCACCATGTAGCGAGAAATCCAATGCACGAAACAAAAGCTCGTTCTCCAATTCCGAAATCAGCATAATGAAACTGTTTGAATTTGAGATTCGTGAAATACTCTGGACCGATTGAATAAGTAATTTGATCATGAAGGATGCCGTATGCCCCGGCGATTATTGCGCCGATGAATGCCATCCCAAACATTGGCGGAAGATCCGCCAACGCGATTCGAGGCACAAGGTGTTTCAACATCTAAGGATCCCAAAGAGCAGGCACAGAATGTTTAAGCCAGAATCTGTTTTATCACTTTCATTGGCTCGACACCCGTCAGACGTTGATCAAGCCCTTGGTATCGAAGCGTGAATCGCTCGTGGTCAATTCCGAGACAGTGCAACACGGTTGCGTTAATTTCGTTGATATGGACCGGATCTGAAATTGGGTTGTAGGAGTACTCATCCGTCTCGCCCAATTCGACTCCTCCCTTAATACCTCCGCCAGCCATCCACATACAGAAGTTTCGTGGATGATGGTCACGGCCATACCTCTCGCGAGTGAGCGCTCCTTGCGAGTAAACCGTACGGCCAAATTCACCGCCCCAGATCACCAACGTATCTTTGAGCATTCCACGTTGTTTTAGATCGGTAATCAAAGCGGCACAGGCTTGATCCGTATCCATGCATTGATTACCTAGTTCAACGGGGAGGTTGCCATGTGAATCCCAACCACGGTGCATGATCTGAACCATGCGGACGCCACGTTCCACCAAGCGCCTCGCCAATAAAGCACTTTGAGTAAACGATCCGGGCTTATCAACATTCGCGCCGTACAGTTCTTTGGTGGCCTGCGTTTCCTGGCTGAGATCGGTTAGCTCCGGAACGCTGGTTTGCATTCGATAGGCCATTTCATATTGAGCGATGCGAGTTTGAATATCTGGGTCGCCAAACTTTGAAAACCCTTTGGCATTTAGCTTACCAAGTGCATCCAGCATCGCGCGCCGATCACTTCGGTCGACTCCTGGAGGATTATCAAGATAGAGAACTGGTTCCGCTCCAGCCCTAAGGACAACACCGCTGTGCTTACCCGGTAAAAACCCTGGCCCCCACATTCGACTATAGAGTGCCTGAGCATTGGAGCCGGCGGGGAAGTTGGGAACCAAAGAGACAAACGCAGGGAGATTGTTGGTCTCCGCGCCAAGTCCATAAGAGACCCACGAACCCATGCTCGGTTTACCCGACACTTCACTCCCCGTCATCACAAAAGTACACGCCGGATCATGATTAATCGCATTGGTGTGCACTGTTTTAATGACCGCAATGTCATCCACAATCTTAGCGGTGTGCGGCAAAAGCGCACTTACCCAACGTCCACATTCTCCGTGTTGCTTGAATTCGTACTTCGATGGGGCGACCGGAAATTTTGCCTGCCCGCTGGTCATCGTCGTGATACGATCACCCAAAAAATCCTTGGGCAGATCCTTCTCGAACTCCTTTACTAGATTTGGCTTGTAGTCCCAAGTATCAAGTTGAGACGGACCACCATTCATATGCAAATATATGACCGACTTGGCCTTCGCGGGAAAATGTGGCAGACCGGGAAGCGGTGGATGTACGCGTTCTTCCTCCTCTGCTCCCATCGCTTGGCAAGCCAATTGCGGCCCCATTAGGGACGCCATGGCGATTCCGCCCATCCGCAATCCAACATTGCCAAAAAATTGACGACGCGTTTGCAGCAGTTGGTGTTCAAAAAGCGGGTTTTTATTATTCATCGGTTTTCTCAATTGCGAACAATCGCCTCATCGAGGTTAAGAATCAAATTAGCAACCAGCGTCCACGCAGCAAGTTCAATCTCATCGACACCAGCTGGCGGCTTGGATTCACCAACCTGAATTGTCTTTTTAGCTTCCTCTGGCGCGGCTTTGTATTTTGCTTGTTGACGCTGAAAGAATTCGAGCACGATCGCAGATTCTTCTGCACTCGGACGGCGCGACAAAGCCGCGCGATAGGCAAACTCGATTCGCGAATCGGGAGTATCAGCTGATACCAGCATTCGCCCGGCGAACGCTCGAGCCGCTTCGAAGTGCTGCACATCGTTTAATAATTGAAGTGCTTGTAACGGCGTGTTGGTTCGGTCACGTCGGATACAAGATTGCTCACGGGGCGGCGCATCAAAGTTCTCAAGCATGGGATGAGGAGCAGTTCGCTTGAAGAACGTGTACAGCGTTCTCCGGTAAAGATCGTCGCCATTGCCTCGCTTGTAGAAACGAGTATTAGATCCTCCAAACCCAATTGGCTCCCAAATGTTTGGCGGTTGGTAAGGGTTCACTCCCTTCCCTCCCATATCATGAACCATGAGCCCGCTAACAAATAAGGTTTGATCGCGAAGTTGCTCGGCATCGAGACGAAATCTCGGGCCGCGTGCGAGTTGCTGATTTTCCGGATCCTCAGACCATCTCGACGGTGGGGCAATACTCTGCTGACGAAAGGTTTGACTGGTTACCATCAGACGCATTAATTGTTTCACATCCCAGCCAGACTCCTGAAACGTAACCGCCAGCCAATCCATCAATTCCGGATGCGTCGGTAACGTGCCCTGCGTTCCAAAATCATGGCTCGTTTTAACCAAGCCGACGCCAAACACCTGCTGCCAAAAACGATTGACAGCAACCCGGGAAGTCAGTGGATTTTCCGGAGCGACAATCCAACGTGCCAAATCAAGTCGATTAGCTCGCTCACCTGCTTGATTCAAAGGCGGAAGAACAGCGGGAGTTCCTGGCAAGACCGGCTCGCCGGGGGCATCGTACTCACCCCGAATCATCACAAAACTATCACGAGGTTTTGGTAGATCTTTGAATACAAACGTTGAGGGAACGGAATTGTCATAATCAGTGCGTTGTTTTTTTACCGCCGCCAATTCCGCCTTCATTGCCGTGAACGGCTCGCTGGTTGTCGAACACACATTTGCGACATAAAAATCTCGAATGCGTTTCAACTCTTCTGGCTTGCGCTCTTTATCGGGCCCCTCTTTAAGCCACTGATTTATATCTGCCGGAGCTCCCGGAGTGTTCTTACCTGTTTGAGCTTTTCGCCAGGCAGTCAGGGATAGGGTCGGGTCGGTAACGGGATCCAATCGCCCTATGACTCCCATGTTGTCGAAATAGGCTGTACCGCCATGAACCGTAAACGCAAAACCGTTTACTTTACTAGCAGCAGTTAAGCCAACATCGGCGGCATCAAATTCTAACTTCACCCACTTACCCGGTTCGGGAATACCACCGGCTGGAAATCGTTGGGATGTATTTTGTGCACCCCAGTTGATTAGATCTGCACCCCAAATTGCTCGTTGGTTCCAGTTCTTCGTCAAAAACTGAATCATGATCTCTTCGGGCGGGTCATTAGGATCAAGAAAAACATTAAGAAAGAACCTACCACCGTCAGGCGCCGTAAGAGGTTGGGCTCCTTTATCGTAAAAAGTTTGCGCGAGACCGGCACCCACCACCTTCAATGCCTTACTGCCACTGTTGACCGGTTCATCAACGAGTGCAGCCCCAGGGGCATTCACCGCGGCGCCAGCAGGGAACGCATCTTCGAACCAAACATGGGTCGTTACTTGAACCTCTGGCCTAGGCTCGAGATCCGCCGGATCAGAATAAGCCACGGTAGCAGCTTTTTCGTCGATGGCTTTTTGCAGCGCCAATTCTCGAGCGGTAAATTCTTTCAGCTTCGCGTCGTAATCTTTTGGCTTCACCTTCACGACCGGTTGCGTCAGCAGTGCATTACCATCCATCGCGGGGTCCGCATTCGAATTAAAAAATGCGTACAGCGAATAAAACTCTTTTTGTGAGATCGGATCGTATTTGTGATCGTGGCAAACCGCGCACTCTGCCGAGAGACCAAGCCAAGCCTGAGCGGTCGTGCTCGCTCGATCGACGGCATAACGAAAGATGAACTCTTTCTGAATACTGCCGCCTTCACCGGTCGTCACGTTACAACGATTGAATCCCGTAGCAATCATCTGATCTTGTGTTGGGTTCTCTCTTAGATCACCGGCCAGTTGGTCAATCGTGAATTGATCATAAGACAAGTTTCGGTTGAATGCGGAAACCACCCAATCTCGATAGGCCCAGGTTTGACGTTCGTTATCCAAATGCATTCCATGGGTATCACCGTAGCGAGCAACATCCAGCCAGTAACGAGCCATCTCCTCACCATACCGAGGCGAAGCAAGGTATCGATCGACCATCGCCTCATAAGCTCCCGATGATTGATCACTTAGGAATTGATCGACCTCTTCAATGGTTGGGGGGAGACCCGTCAACGCCATACTCACGCGCCGTATCAAAGTCGATCGATCCGCTTCGGGAGAAAAAGCCAAACCGTCTCGCTGCAACGCTTTTCCAACGAAAGTATCAATCCCGTCTCCTGCTGGTTTGATTGGTCGTTCGAACGCCCAATGTTTTTGATACTCGGCTCCTTGTTCAATCCAGCGACGGAGCATCTGCTTTTGGTCGTCGGTCAACTTCTTCTTGGATTCCGGTGGCGGCATGACCACATCTGGATCAGTTTCGATAATCCGCTGCCACATCAGACTCTCATCTGGCTGGCCAGCGACGATAGCAGCACCATCCGCCTCTTGACCCACCGCCGTCTCCGACAGATCGAGTCGCAAATCCGCTTCTCGATTACCAGCATCGGTACCATGACAAGCGAAACAGTTTTCAGAAAGTATCGGACGTATGTCTCGATTGTAAGAAATTGGCGTCGCAGCTTTGGCATCTTGGGGGTCGTCAAGCGCGTGCGCGTAACCGACCAACAACATGACGAGCAACACGACAAAACCAGAGACAGCGAAGGATCTCGCTATCTTTTGAAATGATTTTAATTCTGGAAAACGACAATCGTTTGTGGGCGGTTTGTTTCGCATCTGCCTTCGATTCCACTGAGTCATCAAGATTGCATCTTACGGCTATTTTATCTCAGGCCACTCTGGATAGCTTGCAAAGCAGCCGCATCGGCGTGTAAAAATTTACCACGACAAGTACCACCATTCAGTTTACCACAACCGACACGTCAGGTTCAAAATCGAACGTTTCGTGCGGTATCTCGCAGAGATCCCCCCACGCCCTATTTTTCTTTTGCTAATTCAGCCTCGAGTGCGGCACGCTCTTTTTCGTACTTCTCTTGATTTTGCTCGATGAACGCTCGTGCTTCATCCAGCCGCCGTTTTGTATCGTCCAGCCGTAAAGCCTTTTGAACCTGGCCGCGGAACCGACGTTTGTTTTCCATCGCCTTTCCATCAAGGCTTCCAACGAACACTGCCGGCACCTCTTCCATCTTCCAACTGTCACTCCGCTGAGTCGCAAAAGGAAGATCGTCGTGATCGGTCGTTTGGAGATTGCCCATCGGATTTCGTCCCCACGCATAGCGATAGTGAATCGGTTTTGGCACGTGCGGACTGGTCAACACAATTGTCTTTCGATCCGTTTGAGGGCGATTGTTTTTGTCTTTTCCTGTCACTAACCAGTTCGCTTCGGCGGGCTGGAACTTACGATCTTCTCCGGCGATTGAGAATCCAACGATGTCACCATCGTCCACTGCTTTCACCTGAGTATCCATCTTGAGCACAATCTGATCGTCATCCACTGTCATCTCGACCAGCATCGGCGGCTTCCATTTGATGGCTCGATCCATCCCGTACTGAGTCGCCAGCGCCCAGCGAGCAATTCGCTCACCGACTGGAATCTTTAATTGTGGGTGATACCAAGATCGCCGCTTATCGAAACTACTCGCAAATCCAATGTTCTTATCGCCTGACTCATAAAGATCGAGAAAGGTTTTGTACTGGGCTTCGCGTATATAGATTCCATCGTTAAAGGTCTTCTCAAGATAATTGTCGCGGTTTTGCGGAAAGCCCTCGGTGCAGAGCGAGATGATTCCAAAAGGCAAATCATTATCATCAAATGCCTTACGCCACGCGGCAATCATCTCACCAAAAATCTGAGAGTACATCGCTGCACCCGCTGATCCAGAGCCAAGTGCGTTATTGAAACCCTGATGGAAAATTACTCCTTTTACATTTAATCCAGAAATCGGATAGATCATGCTATTGAAGCAAGTTGATGGACGGTTGTGATCCATTGCGGGACCTGGGCGAAGATCGGTGGGAACCGTTCGATCCTTTGGAACCTCCCTACCCTGCTTCTCCATATTCTTGACCCAGCTGTAATGATTCTTCACGCGATTCTCTAAATCCTTTTCAGAATCCCAGTCGGAAATCTTCTGATCCCATTCAGAGAGAAGGTTGTTCACTTCTGGCGTGTCAATTTGCTTAAGCACTTCCATTGGCGTCCAAGTTTCTACGGTCGTACCTCCCCGTGAGGCATCGATCACACCAATTGGAACTTGAGAAGCCATGTGTATACGACGAGCGAACGTATATCCAATTGCCGAAAGGTCTCGAACGGTTTCAGGAGAGCAAACATCCCAATCACCTTTCCGAAAATGGCGACCAAACCAGGAACTCCATTCGTGCAGACGAGGAAATCCAGCTTTTTCAGTCGGACCATTTTGAGCGGGAACTGTCAGAATCCTGATGTTGGGAAAATTAGCCGAGACGATTTCGAGCTGGCCGTTGTCCACCCGGTCAATTGGATGCTCCATGTTGCTTTGACCACCAAGTACCCAAACATCGCCAATCAAAATATTATCCAGAGTCAAAGTGCCTGAGCTACCTTTGACAACGAGTGATTGCGGTTGAGCGTTTGCCGGCATCGCGGAGAGAGTGACCTTCCACTTTCGTTTTGAATCTGCAGTGGTAGTTTGATTTTGCCCCGCAAATAAAACCGTCACCTTTTCGCTTGGCTTCGCCCAACCCCAAATCACAATCGGTTTATCCCGCTGGATCACCATATTGGTTTGAAACAAATTATGGAGGCACAAGCCTTCGCCAACCGCGGGAACATCAATCACATCTTCCTTCGGCATCTTCTGAGCGTAGCCAACGGTAGTGGAGAAAAGAAAAACTAAGAGGACAAAGGCGAAAGATCGGTGCATAGGATTAACCACTTACCATGAATTACGATGACTAATTTGTTTTCAATAAAAAAGATGAGCGACTGCCAGATCCAATAATGATCCGACGCGGTGGATTCACTAAATAGTAAAACCCTACTGGCAAACACGGTTTTACTTACCGACCTCATCTTTAAGACCATCCATTTTACTGGCGACCGCACCTTTGGGTGCCTTGGGCCAAGGCGTCTCGCCCGGCTCCCACTCGGTTGGCTGTTTTGCGCGAACTTTATTCACGGCGGTGATTAGCCACTCAGGAATATTCGCTTGCTCTTGCTGTCCATAAACATAAGGCAAAGGCGGATCCATCAACAGCGGCTTGTCTCCAAGGGGAGGACGCTCATTGCCGACTGCATTGACGCGTGCCTTCAGTTCTTTCACAAGTTTAGGATGTTTGGCAGCGACGTCGGTTTGCTCGGATGGGTCTTGCTTAAGGTTGTAAAGCACGTCGCCCATCAGTTTAAAATCGCCACTTCTAATCGTCGGAAGTCTTACACTGCCGGCAACGTCAAAGACGATTTCGTTTCGCTTACTTGCTGCTCCCTCAAACAACATGGACGTCATATCAATACCGTCGATTGGCTTCTCCTGTTTGTGATTTCCACCGGCGAGCGTAATGAAGGTCGGATAAAAATCGGATACAAACATTAGGCCATCTTTTGTCGTCCCGGGCTTAGTGTGTCCCGGCCAGCGCAAAATCGCGGGTTGCCGAACACCACCTTCAAACGTCGTATTCTTAGTCCCCCGAAACGGTTTACTAAACTCTTCCAGAACCGGCCCGTTGTCGTTGGTAAAAATAAACAGCGTGTTGTCACGAAATCCATTGTCGTCGATCGCTTTACCGA
>CALKNI010000125.1 GCA_938091115.1 uncultured Pirellulaceae bacterium
AACAGAAGGAACCGTCCATTGGAGACAGGATGGAGAAAAACATGCTTGGACACCGTTAAACATAGCGAATATCCAACAGGCCGCGCGCGCGGGAGATCCTGATGCCTACAAACGATTTTCGACCGCGATCAATCAACAAACAGCTCGTGAATGCCATCTACGCGGACTACTAAAATTTCGATCAAGATCTTCCATTCCGATTCAGCAAGTGGAATCGGCAAAAGAGATTGTCAAACGGTTTTGCACCGGCGCGATGAGTTACGGCTCAATTTCAGGTGAAGCCCATGAAACTCTTGCGATCGCGATGAATCGATTAGAAGGCAAAAGTAATACCGGTGAGGGTGGAGAGAATTACGACCGCTTTGAAGCAGACGCGAATGGTGACTTACGGCGGTCCGCAATTAAGCAAGTTGCTTCTGGAAGATTTGGAGTAACTGCCTATTACCTTAGTAACGCCGACGAGATCCAGATCAAAATGGCTCAAGGGGCGAAACCGGGTGAGGGGGGCGAACTACCAGGTCATAAGGTGAATCAAACGATCGCCGACACGCGACGCTCCACACCGGGAGTCACTTTAATCAGTCCACCACCCCATCACGATATTTATTCGATTGAGGACCTCGCTCAACTCATTTTCGATCTTAAAAATGCAAATCCCACAGCCAGAATAAGTGTTAAGTTGGTGTCGGAAGTCGGTGTAGGAACGATCGCTGCCGGAGTTGCAAAAGCTCATGCTGACAATATTCTGATCTCCGGTAGCGGAGGCGGCACGGGCGCTTCACCGTTAACCAGCATTAAACATGCTGGAATGCCATGGGAACTGGGGATCGCGGAAACTCACCAAACCCTCGTAATGAACGACCTTCGCAGTCGAACCCGACTACAAACCGACGGGCAATTAAAAACCGGTCGGGACGTTGTGATCGCCACCCTGCTGGGTGCGGAAGAATATGGATTCGCTACAGCTCCGTTAATTACGATGGGGTGCATCATGATGCGGAAATGCCATCTGAATACTTGCCCGGTCGGAATTGCGACCCAAGACACAGAACTTCGTAAGAAATTCAAAGGGAAGCCTGAGCATGTAGTAAATTATTTATTCATGGTCGCCGAAGAAGCACGTCAAATTATGGCGGAACTCGGTTTTCGCTCGATCAATGAAATGGTCGGAAGAGTGGATGCCCTTGATATTGATCATGCCGTGGATCATTGGAAAGCAAAAGGAATTGACCTGTCAAAATTGCTTGCACCCGCGGTTGGATTTCATGACGGAGTGCAAGTCTATTGCACTGTGGATCAAGACCACGCACTTGACGACGTACTTGATTGGAGGCTTCTGGAACAGGCCAAAAATTCAATTCAAACCCGTCAACGCGTCGAAATCGATTCTGAAATTAAGAACACAGATAGATCGGTTGGTGCAATTTTAAGCCACCATGTTGTTAAAACTCACGGGCCGGATGGCCTTCCGGAAAACACCATTGGTATTAATTTCGTGGGCTCGGCCGGCCAAAGTCTTGGGGCGTTTCTGTCAGGTGGGATTTCTCTTCAGGTCGAAGGTGACGCAAACGATTACGTAGGTAAAGGAATGTCCGGTGGCCGAATCGTTGTTCGTCCACCTAGAACAGCTAGGTTCGCTGCGGAAAAAAATATCATAATTGGTAACGTTGCACTCTACGGAGCAACTGCGGGCGAGGCCTATTTTCGTGGCGTAGCGGCCGAGCGTTTTGCTGTTCGAAATTCCGGCGCAGTTGCAGTGGTCGAGGGTGTCGGTGACCATGGTTGCGAGTACATGACCGGTGGACGGGTTGTTGTTCTTGGTCCAACCGGCCGTAATTTTGCAGCTGGCATGTCGGGAGGCATCGCTTATATTTACGACCCCAACGATCAATTATTGAACCATCTTAATCTCGAGTTGGTAGAGCTTGGCCCAGTTGAGAGTCAAGACGATCGGAATGAACTTCACGGTTTGATTGAAAATCATGCTCGATTTACCGACTCGACCGTTGCCGCGGATATACTCAAAAACTGGGATTCCGAGGTAAATGCATTCAAAAAGATTATTCCCGGTTTATACCGAAAGATTCTGGAGCAAAAGTCGGCTGAATCTTTAGAACGGTGAGACTAGGTTTTTTAATCGTTTAAATTACGGAGAAGGATCAACAAGAATATGGGCAAGCCAACGGGATTCATGGAATTTGATCGCATGGACGAAAGCCGGCGCGATCCCGCCACGCGCATCGGCGACTGGAACGAATTTCTTGTACAGATTGATGAAAAGGATTTGCAAACCCAAGGGGCACGTTGCATGGATTGCGGCGTTCCCTTTTGCCATACCGGACAAACCATTGACCGATTAGCAACCGGGTGCCCAGTTAATAATTTGATTCCCGAGTGGAACGATCTTGTCTATCACGGAAAATGGAGAGAAGCCCTAGATTGCCTCCATTCAACTAATAACTTTCCCGAATTCACGGGAAGAGTATGCCCTGCGCCGTGCGAGGGCTCCTGCGTGCTGGGAATCAGCGAACCCGCTGTGACGATCAAAAGCATCGAACGCAATATCATTGATCGCGGCTTCTCAGAGGGGTGGGTTGCCCCCCGTGTTCCCCAGGAGCGGACTGGCAAGAGTATTGCGGTCATCGGCTCTGGTCCTGCTGGGCTCGCAGCGGCGGACAATTTGAATCAACTAGGTCACCAAATAACGGTTTTTGAAAGAGATGACCGAATTGGCGGGTTGCTGATGTACGGAATTCCCAACATGAAGCTTGGGAAGGATGTTGTTGACAGACGATTGGAGTTGTTACGACAAGAGGGAATTAAATTCCAAACCAATGTTGAAGTTGGAGTGACAATTTCTGCCGAAGACATCCGCAAGCAATTTGATGCCATAGTCATCTGTGTTGGCTCGACCGCGCCACGTGACCTAAAGATTCCTGGTCGCTCTGCTAATGGAATTCACTTTGCAATGGACTATCTCCGGGGTTCTACGGCATCGTTACTCGATGGAACCGAATCGAACATTTCAGCAAAAGACAAAAATGTGGTTGTGATCGGTGGCGGAGACACAGGTACTGATTGCATTGGAACCGCAATTCGACAGGGCTGTAAAAGCGTCGTTAATTTAGAAATTGTTGATCGGCCGCCCGAAGCGCGAGCAGATTCAAATCCGTGGCCGCAGTGGCCGTTGATTTTTCGGACCGATTATGGACACACGGAAGCGAAAGCAATTTACGGAAAAGACCCACGTTCGTTTAACATTGAAACTGTGGAATTCCTTTCAGACGCTGACTGGAATCTCAGAGCACTTAGAACGGTAGAAGTGGATTGGAGCGTTGAACGGACCGGAGTGGCTCCATTCTCACCAATCGAGGGCAGCGAAAAACTGATCGACGCCGACTTAGTCTTCCTAGCACTCGGTTTTACCGGTCCCGAACCTGGTATTTCTGAGGCATTCAGCTTGGAAACAGGACCAAGATCAAACATCCTCGCCAATACGTCAGACTACGAAACAAGCCAGCCAGGTGTGTTCGCAGCTGGCGATTGTCGTCGTGGGCAAAGTCTTGTGGTGTGGGCTATACGTGAAGGCAGGCAAGCAGCTGACGCGTGCAACCAATATTTAAACGCATTGGTTTAGACCAATCACAGCCTGCCAAACGTTTAGCAATCAGCTGATCTAACGCCTTGTCCTGCAAAACCAATTTATTTGGTTAGTAGTAAAGCAAATACTAGCATGGCAATCGCGAAACCGTCACGTAGACTTATTTTTCCGCTTTGACCATTAAATCTTAGAAAATTCAAAACTGCTCCCGTAGGACATCCATAGCGGCAATAAGCCATCGGTACGAACAACGACACCATCATTCCCGTCAAAGCTACTGCAATGGTGAGCCAACCTGCTATTCGGAAGGAAAATGCGTCAAAAGGCTCAATTGATGCAAGATTCAGTTTGAGATGTCCAGATGCTGCGAACAAAACAATAATGAGTAATAGGGCAGGTATCAGCTTTAATCCTCGCCGAACTCTTCGGTTTAGCTTAACCCTCCTAATCCCCGATTTCATCGATAACTGCTGGAGAGCGCCAAAAGGGCAAATTTGATCGCAGTAGGAATTCTTCTTTGAAATGACGGGAACTGCCAGAGCGGAAAGACAGAGAAAAACCATTCCGGGCGCGTTCGTTAAAGGTAAGCCATTTTGAGCCCATCCAACAATGACTGCTTGAGATAACAGTTCACCGGCAATGAATCCAACATAAATAATCAAAACTGCTTGAAAAACTAAACGCCATTTACCACGACGGTTTACACCACCAAAAGAAAAATAAATGCCACCCAAACAAAGCAACGCAGTAACGCACTCTGTTGTAATCCAAATCCAATTTTGATTCTCTGCAGCTCGAGATTCATATTTTTGAAGGTGTTTTGCTGTAATTTTTATTGCAGATAAAACGTTTAGACTGGTCATGGTAGCGCCAGAAACGCCTTCGTATTCGCTTTCACTGAATCCGACAATCTCATCGATTTTTTTTCCAACGAGAAGTTCGTCAAGATAGGAATCTTCTTTTACATACCGAACATAAGGTTCATTATCGTAGCTAGAGCGAATCAGTGATCCGAGGAAACGAAACTCTAAATCAAACGCAATCAGCGTGTCTGTCGGGCCTTGATAACCTGATAGTGAATTGCCGGTTGGCGATGAACGAAGATAATATCCAACGGTCGCGTTGCCACTGTCGTAGACTGAGCCGAATACTAAGTTTGGGTCGTCGGAAGTATTCTCGATTCTTAATTTCAGCTTGTCCGAATAAAACGTCGTTAATTCGGAACCTTGTATTTGGTCTGGAAATTTTGAAAGATTGGTCCGAAAGCCTGCTCTTGCTTGAATTGCTTGTTTGACCGCGTAACTCGTGAGAGTTGCACCGGAGACTGCATCAATCTCTGGCCAGAGACCCGGGAAGTTCCACCATAAGCCTCGATATGAATTTAAGAATTCACTAGAATCAGCGACAGCTCTGACGTGCTCGGCAGTATCCGCGCTATTCAAAATTTGAATGTCCAAAATTCTTTCGTCAGCCGAAAGGACGACCATCAAATTGGTAGGACCTAAATATCCAATTGCATTATTTCCAATGGGTGCGGTTTGAAGCAGCGTACCAACTTGCTCTTCCCGCACGGACATAACCTTCCGAAGCATAGGGAAACGTTCCCATGGTTTAATCACCGCCGCATCGGGAATTAACGCTCGAATTTCCTCTACGCTGATCACGTTAAGGGCGGAAGCGTCCGTTTGATTTTCTATTAATGCTTTATGCTGGTACCGAATCAGCAGCAGAATTCCGATGAACAGTCCAACTCGACTGGCGTGCACAAAAAGAGACCGCCATCTAGCAAGCCGGAGTTGTTTGGGGAATCCCGTTTTTAGAATAGGTAGTTCGTGGTTCAAAGTTGACTCAGATGCGCTATTTGCGAGCGTGACTCTTCCAGTTTAACAGAACTCAATTACCAACGGACATTATTGGTTCAGAATGAAAAATAGCCAAATCAAGCAAATCGAAAAATTACTGAATGGCTTGCTATTGGAGCGTCGGTTCTGCGGCTCAATTCGCAACGAAATTGCAGTATATAAAGGACATGTTGGACCGACCGCGCCGGCAATCAAGAAAGCCCTCCTTGCCGACAAGCCAGTTGCGAACGATAGCACAACAGGCCGTCTTGGAGCCACGAAGCAGCCCCGAACCGGAGTCTCAGACTACCAAATCGTAATACGCTCGGATTCAGGTTTGAAAAGCCCATCGCCTGGTTTGACCCCGAATGCTTTATAAAACGCATCGATATTCGTAACGGGGCCGTTGGCACGGTACTTGGATGGTGAATGCGAATCCGTTAACAATCGTTTAATCATCTCTTTATCGCGGTATTTCCGCTGCCACACTCGGCTCCAGCCCACGAAAAATAATTGATCGCCATTCCAACCGGCAACAAGTACTTCTGGCTTTCCCTGATTCGCAATACTAAATGCCTTGTAAGCAATTGTTAGACCGGATAGATCAGCAATGTTCTCACCCAAAGTCAATTTGCCGTTTACATTTTTACCTTTTAGCGGCTCGTAGGCGGCGTATTGGTTTATCAGCTGTTGTGTTAACTTGCTAAACGCCTCTTGATCCTTTTCCGACCACCAATTGTTGAGATTTCCATCGCCATCATAGCGACTGCCTTGATCATCAAAGGCATGGCTGATTTCATGTCCAATCACCGCACCAATGCCTCCATAATTCAAGGCGTCGGGAGCGTCCATGCTGAAAAAGGGAGCCTGTAAAATTGCAGCTGGAAAAACGATTTCATTTTTAGTTGGGCTGTAATATGCGTTGACGGTCTGCGGTGTCATTCCCCACTCCTCTCGATCAATTGGTTGACCAAGGTGGTTAATGTTTCGCTGGTGTTCAACAATATTTGACCGATAAACATTTCCAAAAAGATCGTCAGCGGAAACAGTTAACGCCGAGTAATCACGCCAAACATCGGGGTAGCCAATTTTGGTGCCAATTTTTGAGAGTTTGTC
>CALKNI010000126.1 GCA_938091115.1 uncultured Pirellulaceae bacterium
GTCATATTTCGAACGTCTCAAAATTTTAGTTTGTCTAATAGTTGGGCCTGTTTCACGAACACCAACGTAAGTTTCTCCAAGAGTTGAGCGATTGCTCAAATCGCAACCGACCGTGAACAAATTTTCAGACTCAAATTCTCGCGTGGATCGCGGAGCGATGGGATTAACGGGAAATTTAACACCCGGATGATGAACACTCACCAGAGCGACATCTCGATTCGTAGCATCCCATTCCAGCAGAGTTCCAGCAAACTCACCAATTGTTCCATTCTCAGTGCTGACAATCACGGATATTTGACCGTCACCATTCGAATCGCGGAACAAATGACCACACGTCAAAATCAGGCTTGTTTCACCGTTACTGTAAATCGACGTTCCACTCGCAAAATCAACATAAGACTGAGAGGCGACATTCAAGCCGATTTTAACCGTGGAACCAAGCGCTAGTTTTTCGTATGAATTTTGAGGAATCGACGTTCCCTGATTGAGATCACGTGAAGTGATTCCGTCAGTTTCAGCCTGCTGTGATGTAATGGGTTCATCAAAATGCCGAGCCAAGTTCTCTGGCAACCGACTCGACTTCTGAACCGCTGGCCTTACCCCTACATTGGCAAACCAACCCTGTAAAACATCGCTACCGATAACTCCAGAAAAACGCTTCACGATCCGGTCGTTGCCGTCCAACATGACCACAGTCGGAGTTCTGCGAATATTCGCCCACTGAGCCCAGGCTCCATTACTCTCAAGATGCACCGTCTTAACCGGATACCCCTGACCAACCAAGCCTTCAATCACCGGATCCATTTGCCGGCATGGGGGACAGTTCTGCTGAGTGACAAAATACAGACAGGCGGAAGACGAATTTTGAAAGGATTGACCACTTGCATTCGTTGGCAAGAAAAACACGCCATTGATAAGCACGAAAACCAGCGCCAGCTTTATTGAAGATTTAATTCTCATCCGTTCCCTCCGTGGAATGGTAGATTAAAAGATTAGGTCTCTAGCTAAAATCAACCTTGATTAATCTCGCAACTACTCCGTCCTTAAAGCAACTTGCCCAAATTAATCAAGACATAGACTGAATTTCAATGTAGTTGAAACTCGCCATTATCCGATTTTTTTGCACCTTTTGTGCCAAACCGCTAAAGCATTAGAATGTAATTGCCGAAACGCTCCAAGCTCGAATTATTTCATTGGCAATTCGTTGCTATAAGATAGCTAGCAAGAGTGGCAAATTAAGTGCAAGCGTGTCAGGACTCTACCAATGATGGTTGAAAAGAATACAAAACTAAGAATTAAGCTGTGTAAATTTTTCGCGATAGCATTCTGGCTTGCCGTCACCGCCAACGCCTCAGCAATGAGTTACCAAGCATCGTCTGTTCCAGATGCGACACGGCCGCGTCCACCGCAATTTAAGAAGCCGGCAGTCATTGAATTTAAAGGGGAGATCCAACCCCAACTGAAAATGTATTTCGACAATCGATTTGAAATGGCGCGCCGCGATGGCGCTGACCTTTTGATCATCGAAATTGACAGCCCTGGAGGATTGAAACAAGAGAGCCTCGAAATGGCTAGAAAGCTGAGAGACTGCCAATGGGCTTACACGGTTGCCGTCATCTCTGACGAAGCCATCTCCGGAGGGGCACTGGTCGCGTTGGGCTGTGATGAAATCCTGATCGATCCAAATGCAAAATTTGGTGACATTGGCGAAATTGGTTTCGACCTAGAAGAAGGGGCTTTCCGGCTTATCGAGCCGAAGCTCGAATCCTACTTATCCCGAGATGCACGTGACTTGGCTGAATCTAAAGGACGTTCGCCGGATCTTGCCGAGGCGTTGATTGATAAAGACGTTCTGGTATACCAAAAGCCAGACCCTGAAAATCCAGCAGGTACTCCACTCTTCCAATCTGTTCGAACCGACTCAGCCAAGAAACCAACCGCTCCCTGGGAACTAATTCCTGAATCGGGGCCTGAACGGTTTTTAACCCTGAGTGGGCAACGAACGCTCCAGCTAGGCCTTGCTCAAGGGATGGCTACAACGCCAGCGGCATTGGCGACTGAATTTAATTTCCCAGTAGATTCGACCCGGGTCTACTCACTCAAATTAACAGACAAAGTCGCGCACTTTTTGAACAATCCGATCGTTACAGTGCTGCTGATTCTATTCGGAATGGTTGCGCTTTACATTGAGTTCAGCGCACCGGGACTGGGCGTCGGGGGACTCTTGAGCGGACTGGCAGCGGTTCTATTTTTCTGGAGCAGATTCCTCGCAGGAACCTCTGGTTGGCTCGAGGTAATCCTCTTCCTCGCTGGTGTCGCGTTTATCTTCGCAGAGTTGTTTATCATTCCTGGGTTCGGAGTCTCAGGACTCACGGGAATCGCCCTGCTATTTGCAAGCGTCATTTTGGCCGGACAAAACTTTGTACTTCCCGAAACTCCCGAACAGTGGGATCAGTCAATTGCTTCGAGCTTTACAGTGATGATTTCGTGTGTTGCTTTTGTACTTGCTGCAATATTCATCACCAGAAAGATGGGCTCCATTCCAATCCTCAACAAGATGATTTTATCCACTGATCCGCCCGCTTCCCAAAAAGCTTCTCACGATGCCTCGGGCAAACCGACCCAAACAGCTCACCCGCTCGTCTCCGTGGGAGACTGGGGCGAATCAGAATCGCTCCTCCGACCGGCAGGGCGAGCTAAATTTAATGACCGATCCATCGATGTCGTTAGCGATGGAGCATTTGTCGAGGCAGGAGTTGCCGTCCGCGTCATTGAGATCCAGGGCAGTATCATCCGCGTGACTCAAGTTTAGCCGATAAACCGCGATTCAAACAGTTGATCAACTGTTCACTGAGACGAATACGGACACAAAAACTGATAAAATTTGAATCGCAGCAGCCTTTACTCGTGCTCGCCACCGCTCGGCTGTGACTTACGATTGGATAGAAATTCAACTAAATCCCGAACTTCTTTTTTCGTCAACTGGTTAATTAAATCAGCCGGCATCGATGATTTTCCGGGGCGTCGATCGTCAATTGCTTCCTGATCAATGACGATTTCCTTGCCATCTGCATCTAACAAAACCAGCGATTCATCCGTTTCCTGTTTTACGATTCCAACAAACAGCTCGCCTTCGTCGGTCGTGACTTTGATTTGGGTGTACCCTTCGGCAACCACTTTATTCGGATGCACAATCGACTCCAGCAAATACTGACGATCCTTCGTTTTCCCAATCGCCGAAAGCTCTGGCCCAACTTGACCACCTGTTCCATCGATTCGATGACAACGAACGCAGGAAACTTCCGTTTTGCCATAAAACACTTCCGCCCCTTTTGTATCATTGCCGCCAACTTTCGCGTCGATGTAAGAGGTCGTCAATTCGGCCGGATCGACAGTCGAAGCAACGTACGCAGCCAACTGCTTTTTCACATTCTCCTCGCTTCGCTTGGCCGCCGCCAAGCTAACATCCAGCCGGAGATTTGCTTGAAAATCATTTTTGTTCATCTTGGCTAAGAGTTCTGCGATCATATCCGAAGCACGTTTCGATTTCATTTTCCCCAACGTCGAAATAGCATCCTGTTGAGTCACCTGCTGTCCACGGGCAAGCGTCGCTTTGATCAAATCGATGGTTCGATCCTCATCGACCTCTGCAAGCAATCGAATCAAGGGACCTCCGAGGTCAGCAGGCAGTTCATTAAAATCAGATTCTAATTCTGTTAGCACTTCACCCAGTCGATCGTATTTTAATTTTGCCAAGCTCAGCAGCGACGCAACGCGTTCTTCAACGCGACTTTCTCGATTGAGCGCAACTTTTTCTAAAGCCTGGCCAATGGAAGAAAGCTTGAGGTTGCCAGCAGCGGTAATCGCGGCACTGGGCACTCCACCCGAGCCGCTGGCAAAATAAACAAATTCTGGCTCAAACGCATTTTTTGCATCGAGCACGTTTCGCTGACTAAGATCCAAGGGCCGCCAGTCATGCAGTACCAAATCGCGCGAAGGCGGTTCCGCCCAATCACCCAATGCCTGGATCGCTTCGATCCGGCGGGCCTCCTCGAGCCCCTCATTGCGAGCAATCCCAACCAGCATTTTTGCATTTACGGGTCCACCGACACGCACATTGGCACTTACGATACGCCTTATCAACGCATCCGAGCTAACAAATTCATCAATTCTAGCCGCCAAACCGGCCAGCTTGTTCATCTGCGACTGGACGTCAACATCATGCACGACCCGTGCGGCCTCGAGTACGATTTTCAAGTCACGATCCTCTAGCAAACGGCCAACGATTTCCGCGGCTTGTGGCTTTCCTTCGGCTGATTGAGGGTCGTTTGAGAGGAGCAACTTTCTCATTGCCACACACAACGCAACACGGACACTTGACGAGTCATTTACAACCAAATCAGCAATTCGGCCAGCAAACCGACTGCCGGCTGCCCGAAGATAAATTCCGTAAAACGCCATGATTCCGCCATGCCGTACGATTGGATCCGAGTCGGCGTTATCAATTAACATTTTCGCGACAGCGTCGAGATCACTACAATTCCCAATTTTGGATAACGCCATCGCCGCCCGATACCTGACTCGCAGATTATCGTGGGTCAGCAAACGTGTGATAACGGAGTTTTGGGTATACCCACAATCGGAGACAATTCCGCAGGCTGCACCCACAATCTCAGCATCTGGGTCGTCGAGCAGCGTTTCAAGGAAACGACCCGATATTGCCGGCGGGTTGGCAGCAGTAGACCGTGCTAATTGGCCAACACCCCAAACCGCGTGCAACCGGCCAAAAGTGCCAGCTTTTGCATCCAGCGCGATCGACTCCAGCGTTGCCAAATCGCCCCGCTCGACAAGCTCAAACTGCGACTCCATCCGCACACGTTGGTCCGGATGCGAAATTAAAATCCTAAGGTTTTCCAAGGATTGATTCTGTAACCCCTGCTTCAACAAAGACTCGACCTGCTTGACGATGGCTGACTTTTGAACTTCCGGGTCAGCGAACGAATAGATCCGTCCCTTGTTTTCTCCATTCCAACCAAAAACCCAATCCGAGGTGTATAACTTACCGTCCGAACCAAAATCGAGATCTGTGACCAACATGTTCCAAAACGGTTGTTCATCTTCGACAACTTCCCAGTAAGCCCCTTTGGCTTTGTTACGCCACGAACGAATGCCACTTCGAGCGGCATCTCCCCGAAAATCACAGAGGAAAAACCGACCGCGAAAATCCTCTCCGAAACCCGTCCCCGGGTAATATTCCAACCCGGAAGGGCCATCCGAGATATTAGCAATTGGTGGGATAATATAAGCTGGCGTGTCCTCGTTGTAGGGATACCAAATCTTTTCGCGATTAAACGGGCCGCGGTCTTGTTGATACTGGTAGTACATTCTCCAACCCGTATCACCACCCTCAATAATTTCAACCCATCGAGCCTTGTCACCGCTGTCTGAATTGTTATCGCCAGAGAACAGATTTCCAAAATCGTCAAACGCTAACTCTTGAGGATTGCGAAGCCCAGTTGCCACGACCTCTAACTGACTACCATCCAGTTCGCACCTGAACACTGCACCTGAGGCTGGATCTTTAATTGTGGGGGAAAGGTTATAACCCCGATCCCCAATGCTAAAATAAAGCCTGCCATCTGGCCCCACAATCAAGCCGTGCATGTCATGGCCGCGAAACGCGTAACGGACACCGTATCCGGTGTGCAACGATTTTCGAATCTCAGCCACACCGTCACCATCGGCATCTTGCAATTCAAACAAATCAGGGATGCACGTGTAATAAACCTTGCCCCGATAGGAAAGGACACCAGCTCCAGTCCCCATTTCTAATTTGTTATAACGATCGGAAAATACCGATATCGAATCTGGCTTTCCATTACCGTCGGTATCCTTCAACAAACGTATCCGATCGTCTTTAGCGGTGTAGGTCTGATCCGCATCCGGAATATACTTCCTGACATAGTCGATTCTGTCCTGCACGGTCTGCGCCGCCAACTCTTCATCCATCCAGTTACCGTGATTGCGATTGTCCTCAACACCTTTACCCTGACGGAACGTCTCGCAAACGTAAATGTTTCCTTGATAGTCACGGTGGAAAGCAACGATATTGGCAACATCTGGTTCGGCCGCAATAATCTCACATTTTAACTTGGCCGGAAACTTAAACTGCGAGATCGCAGTTTGGCCTTCTTCGCTTGCCGGTTCAATGACCGGTGCTTCAGGAACCGGAGTCTGCTCAGACTGCCCCCTTGAAACCGAAGAAAAACCAAGGACGAACAGCAGCATAACTACTGCAATGATGTACCGAACCTGCCCGAATCGTCGTGACTTATCTAATTTAATCTGTTGCACAATGCTACCCAATAATACGTTACCGTTGAGAACCTCAGTTCAACTGTGAGAACCAGCCAAGCTGCCGCTCAAACATCATTCATTTCCACAAACTGGACGAAATGAAGGGATTGATTGTCGCGAAGCGTTCCGAATTGGCAAACCCAATTTGAAAAACACTTCAGCGGAATCTCAAAGCACACCTTTGGAACCGCTAACTCTTAACTCAGTAAACAGCTGATTCAATCCAAGCTAGATGGCGACACTGTAGCCAAGCGAACCTGACCATCGAAGCACGGGTATGCACTGTATTTATCAAAAAAATTTCCGATATGGTGGCAATAACATACTTGGATTCTAAATCTCACTCAAAAATTTTGCAGCATTAAAACCCAACGATTCCGTTCTCGACAGAATTAAAACGACTGAAAAAATCAATCGTCACCCGGACAGCCCAATGAATTAAATTGTTCCGAGACCGTTTTTTGTCTGCCCAGAAACCAAAACGAGACCAACTCGATAGCCGAGCCTTGTTAACTTGAATTAAAATCGTTCCACGATCTTCAAAAATCAGGCCCTCATGGAGAGTCCGTATTAATGAATGATGCCAGCAAATCAAGCATTAGCTTAACCCAGCCTAAGCTACCACTAAGGCCACAATAATGAAACATAAAACCACCTTGATAAAATCCTATCCTTAAAAGAGCTATCAAACCCGCAACCCATTACGTTCGATAAGAATTAGTTATCAGCCACGCAAGCGGTGTTTCTCTCCCAAATTTAACCGCAAAAAACCGTAAACTGGGCTTTCCGACAAAACTGGATTAACTAAGATTACGCGCTGGCAGAATTTCTGCCGTTGAGCCATGAGGACAGGCGGCATTCAAAATGCCGAGTGTTTTATGGAATCTCTGCAAAATGTTGCACGCTGGATTGAACGCCAATCATCCAATCGGATTGTTTCACAGAAGATCAACTGTGTGCCGGTCTAGTTGGAGTTTTCGGTGGATTAGGTCGATTAAACCTATACCCCACCAACTAGATTTTTGTACAGCTTATTCGCAAAACTGCGTTTTGCTCTACACACGACACCGAGGTGCGTTGCCTCAGACTGGCTGGAAAGTCCGATTATCGGAAGCGGCCAAAACTGTTTCATTCGAAGAATAAAGTTAATTGTTGACGGTGCATTGATGAACCTGAAGAACTATCGGAACATCGGAATTTCAGCCCACATTGATTCGGGAAAAACGACTCTCAGTGAGCGGATCCTTTTTTATTGCGGACGAATTCACAAAATTGAAGACGTACGTGGCGGTGGTGACGGCGCGACGATGGATCACATGGAACTTGAAAAGGAACGCGGTATCACCATTACCAGTGCCGCGACTCAAGTGACCTGGAATGATCACACAATTAACTTGATCGATACGCCAGGACACGTTGACTTTACAGTCGAAGTGGAGCGATCCCTTCGCGTTTTGGACGGAGCGGTACTCGTTTTATGTGCCGTTGGTGGCGTACAAGCTCAATCGCTGACCGTTGACCGTCAGATGAAGCGTTACGGAATTCCTCGGCTGGCCTTTGTCAACAAAATGGATCGAACGGGTGCCGACCCGTTCAAAGTCGCCGATCAGATGCGAGAAAAACTCGGCGTCGAAGTTATTCTTTTCCAACTACCAATCGGTCTTGGTGAGAACTTTGATGGCGTTGTCGATCTGATTGAGATGAAGGCTTACCGAAACGATGGAGAAAAAGGTGAGACCGTTCTCGTAGAAGACATTCCAGAGGACATGGTCGACGATGCGAAAAAGTATCGGCAGGAACTTTTGGAAGGCCTGTCGATGTACAGCGATGAGATGATGGAATTACTTCTATCCGAAGAAGAAGTATCCAAAGAATTGATCTACAAAGTCGCCGCAGCAGCAATCAAAGCTCAAAGCTTTACGCCCCTATTCATGGGAACTGCGTTCAAGAACAAAGCTGTCCAACCCCTTGTTGACGCGATCGTTCGCTACCTGCCCAATCCATTGGAGAGAAAGATCTCTGCGAAGCAGTGGGACAATCCAGACGAAGACTTTCCGCTTGAGCCGGATAAGACCAAGCCACTTGTCGGCATGGCTTTCAAAATCGTAGAAGATCCGTTCGGTCAGCTTACCTTTATGAGGATCTATCAAGGTACTGTTAAAAAAGGCGGAACATACTTTAACCAGCGAACCAGTCGCAAGGAACGATTCAGCCGAATTGTTCGTATGCACTCGGACAAGCGAGAAGAAATCGAGCAGGCATTCGCCGGTGATATTGTTGCGGTTATGGGAATCGACTGTGCTTCAGGTGATACCTACTCTGAAGCACCCAAGTATTGCTCGCTAGAAAACATGTTTGTTCCAGACCCCGTTATTTCGGTTGCGATCGCACCTGCTGACCGGGGAGCAAGCGAAAAACTCGGCAAGGCACTTCAGCGGTTTAGAAAGGAAGACCCAACCTTCCGCGTTTCAACCGATGAAGAAACCGCCGAAGTCATCATTTCTGGAATGGGTGAACTTCATCTCGACGTTTACGTTGAGCGAATTCGACGTGAATACGGCCTTGAAGTCGAAGTCGGTGCACCGAAAGTTAGCTACAGAGAACAACCGACCCTTAAGGCTGAATTTGATTACAAACACAAGAAACAATCTGGTGGATCCGGACAGTTCGCTCACATCAAGGGCTGGATCGAACCACTTGATGAAGAAGAGTTCGCCAAAGACGAAAGCAATCCTGAAGTCGTTGACAACTTCCTATTCGAAGAAAAGATCGTCAGCGGTCGAATCCCAAAACAATTTATTCCGGCTGTGGAAAAAGGAATGCGTCAGTCAATCGTCAAAGGCGTTCTCGCCGAGTACCCAGTCGTCGGAATGCGAATGATGCTCGCAGATGGCTCCTATCACGATGTTGATAGTTCGGAAATGGCCTTCCAAGCTGCTGCACGTGGCATGTTCCGCGAATACATGACCAAGACCAAGCCGCAGATTTTGGAACCGGTTATGTTTTGCGAGATTGAGTGCCCCGAGCCCGCACAAGGCTCCATTGTCGGTGACCTGACGTCAAGACGAGGCATCATGGAATCCACTGATATCAAACCTGACGGCTCGGTCTTGATCTGTTGCGAAATCCCCCTTAGCGAGACCTTTGGGTACGCAACGGATCTTCGGTCCATGTCACAGGGTCAGGCAACCTTCACGATGGAACTGCGAGGTTATCGACCGGTGCCACGCAACGTTCAGGAAGATATCATCGACGAACGTCGAAAAATGAAAGAAGCGTTGCAAAACGCTTAATTCTTCGCGAATTAAAACTACAAACACTGCCGGAATCCGCCGGCGGTGTTTTTTTTTGCGCAACGCGGAGAAGGGAGTACATCTTTCCCCCCAGTCGATTGATTTGCTAACATAGAACGAGCTTGAATTCAGCAACCACTGGTTCAAACTGAGAATCGCTTATTTTCTGATTTTAGCAATCGAGAAAACATGCAGCACTTCCTCCCCCAACTCAGTTTTAAGATTCAATTATCCTCCGTTTTGTTGGTCTGGGTTGCATGCTCTCCAAATTCTGCAGATGCATTCCAGCAAGAGCGGCGACAAACGTTTCGCCCGCTCAGCATTCCAGCGCTTAAAAAGACAACGAAACAGCTTAAGCCAATTAATAAGCTGCTCGGAGCTCCTCAACCAGGCCAATGGCTGGCACAACAAAAAGAAACCGGCCAGTCATTTTCAGAGTACCTTCGCAGTCGCCCACTCACCCTCACACCCAGCAGGCATACGCTCTACGTTCAGCCAATTGGCAAATTCAATCCCAGCCAACAAGAGATCATCAAACTAAGTTCGGAATACTTATCCATCTACTTTTGCTGCCCGGTAAAGGTACTCGATTCTCAATCTGAAGATAACATCCCCGCGACCGCGAAGCGGATTCACCCTGCCCAGGGCAACCACCAGTTATTGACTTCTTACCTGCTTGAGAAACAACTTGCCCCACAACTTCCCGCAGATGCGTTTGCCCTCATCGCCTTTACAGCGTCAGATTTATGGCCCGGAGATGGCTGGAATTTTGTTTTTGGATACGCATCATTTCGAGAGCGAGTCGGAGTCTGGTCCCTATCCCGCTTTGGTGACCCAGCCAACGACCCCGAGTCATTCCGTCGTTGCCTTGAACGCACCTGCAAACTAGCCACTCACGAAACGGGGCACATGTTCTCAATTAAGCATTGCACTCGATACGCCTGCAATATGCAGGGCAGCAACAGCCTTCAGGAATCTGACAGCCAACCGGTCCATCTGTGCCCGGAGTGCCACGCAAAAGTCATTTTCGCCACGCAATCAGACCCAATCCAGAGAATCGACAATTTAATAAACTTTTCTCGGAAGCACGGGCTCAAACGAGATATCGAATTTCTGAAAGAAGCCAGAAAAATTCTGGACGACTAAATTTTGAATAATAGCATCACAGGAATGCTTCCATTGCACGCCTACAATTGATTCAACTAAAATGGAGTTCCGCCCGGACCAAGGACAATCCTCTCTTCGTCAAACAGCAGAGATCGAGTTAGTAAAAATGAAATCGAGTTTAATCAAAAGCACCACTCTTGCGGTTTCTCTTATTCTGTTTGGGGGGCAGATGTTTCATTCCGCCTGTTCTGCACAAGTGGAAGAAAAACGCCTCGTAGCTCCCACCTGGAAAGGCGACGTCACCGACTGGAAAGGTTTCAATAAAACCGATTTTAAGTTCGAGGATCGTGACGCCTATGTAGTCGCACCCCAAACACCCGCCCCAGGAAATCCTTGGGTCTGGCGAGCGAGGTTCCCAGGGTTTCATGCCGAAGCTGACCTAATTCTTCTCACTCGCGGCTTTCATATCGCCTATGTCAACACCAATGGAATGCTTGGCAATCCCGAATCGATGAAAGTTTGGAACAATTTCTATCAACATTTAACGACCAACGGGTTAGCTAAAAAATGCGTTCTCGAAGGTGTCAGCAGAGGAGGTCTTTTTGTTTATCAATTTGCCTCTCGTTGGCCTGAACGCACCGCCTGCATTTACTGCGACACGCCGGTTGGCGATATTTCGAGCTGGCCGGGCGGGAAAGGAATTGGCCGGGGGCACGCGTCAACCTGGCAAACCTGTTTGAAAGCATATGGACTGACAGAAAAAACCGCAAAGGACTTTAAACGAAACCCAATTGACATCCTTTCCCCCCTCGCCAAAAACGGAATCCCAATTCTACACATTGTTTCAATGAATGACGTCATCGTTCCACCAAGTGAGAATACTTTTGTGTTGGCAGAGAGGTATCGAAAACTTGGAGGGACAATCGAGATTATCAAAGTTGAAGAGGGCACGGCAAAATCGGGAGGACACCATTTCAACCATCCCGATCCTATTCGTGCCGCAGATTTCATGGAGCAATTTGGAATTACGTTACCAAAGAATAATGACTATTTCGAAATTCGCGGATCACTCAATAATTGCCGCGAAAAATTTAAAAGTCAAAAAACGGGCCGAGTCGTTTTCCTCGGTGGCTCCATCACCACGATGAACGGTTGGCGCGCTTTGGTCTGTGATTATCTTCAACAGAAATTTCCCGAAACGAAGTTTGAATTCATCGATGCGGGGATCTCCTCGACGGGATCCGTCCCGGGTTCGTTCCGCTTGCTCCGGGACGTGTTTGCCAAGGGAGACGTCGATCTGTTATTTGAGGAAGCCGCCGTAAACGACTTGCATAACTCAAGAAAGCCGATTGAGATGACTCGTGGAATGGAGGGGATTGTCCGTCACGCCAGGACCCAAAACCCTAACATCGACATCGTGATGATGCACTTCGTGGATCCCCGGCATGTAGCGGATTATCGTCGTGGCGTCGTTCCTCAAGTAATCCGACAACACGAACAAGTCGCCAAACATTACAACATTCCAACGCTCGATTTAGCTCGTGAAATAACGGAGCGTATGGACAGCCAGCAATTTGACTGGAAAAACGATTTCAAAAACTGCCATCCCTCTAAGTTTGGACACACCGTTTATGCATCTTCGATTCGGCGGCTATTGAATACGGCGTGGGCTGAACCGCGACCTGCCGATCATCAGCCTACCCCTCATTCACTTCCTGATCCACTCAATCAGTACAGCTACGATCGGGGCAGAATGATCAGCCTAAAAGCCGCAAAGGAAATGGAGGGATTTAAAATCGACGATTCCTGTGATCCCCGCGCTGACAATCTCGGTGGCGGTGTAAGATCTGGATTCCACAATGTCCCCATGCTGGTCGGCACCCAACCAGGCGATCAATTTTCTCTGGACTTCCGGGGTCGCGCCGTCGGGCTATTCCTTGCCGCCGGACCCGATGCAGGAACCATCGAATACTCAATCGACAACTCGGAATTCAAACCGCTGAATCTATTTACCCGATGGAGTGGTGGCCTCCATATCCCCTGGGTGCACGTTCTAGAAAGTGAACTGCCGACCGGTGCACATCAACTGGTCGTGCGTGTCGCTCCTACGAAAGACCCTCGCAGCAAAGGCCACGCCTGCCGAATCGTCAACCTGCTTATCAACGAGTGATATAATTCTGAGGCACCGAAGAGCCCTTAAAGCTCGGGAATGGGATCTCCCGGTTTAATTTCCTCACCTTCCCAAATGACTTTACCATTGATTCGTTCGAGAATACGTTTTGCACTACCGGGAGCGGGACGGCGATTCTCCTCTGGGAGGAATTTCCGATGACTCTCAATCAATGAATTCAACTCACTACGACCCGCTAAGTTGACCCATTCATTTGGGTCGGTTTGAAGATCATAAAACTCTTCAGAACCATCAGCATATTGAATCAAGCGGTAACGTACAGTTCTTACCGAGTGGTTATCGTGGTTGTGCGTGGTGATCGCAGGAAAGTCTCGCTTATGATTCGAATCGACAAGCTGCGGAGCGAGGCTATGCCCTTCGAGCGTTCGCTTGGCAGGAAACTCACAAAGTTCCAACAGGGTAGGGTAGATATCGAGCAACTCCACTGGCTCTCGACAGTTCGCCCCTTTGGCAATCCCCGGCCCGGCGAAAATCAAAGGGACTCTCGTCGATTCCTCCCACAGAGTGTTTTTACCGGTAATCTCTTTTTCACCTAGATGAAATCCGTGATCCGACCACAAAACCACAATTGTATTTTCAGCTCGTCCACTCTTCTGGAGGGCAGACAACACACGTCCGATCTGACTATCGACAAAACTTGTGCTCGCCAGATAGGAGCGGGTAATATTCGCGAGTTGATTGGACTCTGTTAAAAATTTCAATCTTGGCTCGGGCAGTTTCCAGTGGAGATACCATGAAAAATCCGGAGTATCCTGACGATCACCTAACTGAATTGGGGGCAAAACCAACTCATTTTCTGGATACAGGTCAAACCACTTTTGGGTTGCATAACAGGGAACATGCGGCAGAAAAAATCCGACTGAGAGAAAGAATGCGTCGTCTTTGTTTTCCGCCAGCGGCCCCTCCAGAGTCTTAATAGCCCAGTCCGCTACCTTCCAATCTCCTTTGTCCTCGTCTTCATGTGGGAACACACCCCAGTCGACCAAGCTATGACCAGAGGGAGTATCTACCAGCTTGGCCTTCGGCCGTGCACCCACACTAGACGCAGTACCAATAACATCAAATTCAGCGTCCGTCTTTTTCCTACCATTTCTTCCGTGATAAATCTTCCCAGTCGTGTAGGTCGTATATCCCCGGTTCGAAAAATACTGCGGCAGCGTTTCACAATCTTTAAATTCGGGCACGCTCTTGATCCAAGGTGCCAAGCCATAGATTCCTGTCGAAGACGGACGAAGCCCGGTCATCAAACTCGTTCGAGACGGATTACATAGAGGAGACTGGCAATGTGCATTGGAAAACAAAGTTCCCTGCTGCGCCAATCGATCAATATTTGGAGTTTTTACCTGAGGATGTCCTTCCAAACAGCCAATCCAATCATTTTGGTCGTCGATCGCTATAAAAAGAATGTTGGGTCTCGTTTTTATTTGCTTTGAAACTTGCACGCATGCCGCACCTAAAGAAACATCGCTACCCAACAACGCCGCTGTGATAACCAACACTACCAAACAATATTTACGTCCAAACATTTATTCCCCAAGCTCCACTGCAATTTCAATCGGGCACCTTCGATAGTAACCAGCATCATAAGCTCTCAATGAAAGAGTTACAACAAATTCAAGCAACCGAATGAAAGACGGAGAACTTGTTCTAAACGCACCATGACCGGAATCTGGTTACTCATTTAGAAGCCATCTAAATATTCTGCGATGAAAAGATTCTCGTTAAAAGAAACCAACGAGACGTCAAGAGAATGTTCATGCCTAGAATTTCAACGTTCCGATTCCCGAGGCAACGATTGATTCTGCCCCATCCCAAGACATCGCAACGAACTTCCTTTGGGAATAACCCAACGCGCGATTAAAGACATCGCTGTTAACAGTCACGAAGTTTAGCGAATCACTTTTCGATTCGCACGGGCTCAGAAACCCAAAACTCTTCGACATCCAGGTCGCCCATCTCCGCACTTGTTTGTTTTTCCCGAAATGAATCAATCACTTCTTTTGGAGGGGGCAACTCTTCGAAACGGCCACCTTTGCCACTAGTCGGCTGTGGTTCGAGATTCGAATCCGGACTGGGGCCTTCGTCAGGTGCATTTAGATCAGAAATTATCGAACCGACTCGTCCATAACTTGAATCAACTCGCTCAAATTTCCCACCATAGACGGGATAATCGTAATCGAAGGGCCCGCAACACATACTGCAGCCCAGGCTACCCACACTCAATGTGGTCACAAAGATTATCAAAATTGAGCGTTTCATAAAATGACTCTGTATCTATTTGTCGGATGTTCAATTTTCAATTAAGGAAAACCAAAAATTTAAACGAAACTCAAAACTCGGATCAGTTCAACAATTCAATTTAACTTGATCTTGGCCGTCGACCGCTGAGACATTGTCTCCGGGCCATCTAAGCCAAACTTCTCCCAACTCAACTGGTTGCTATTTGCTGCCGATTCCGTTGAGGCATTTAGCTTCAACGGGATCGAAGCCGGCTTCACCAACCGTTTGGAAGGACGAGGTGTAGTGTCAACCAATGGCTGACTTTCACCCGAATTGTCCGACCGAAGCCTCTTCATTCCAATCGCTCCCAACTCTTTTCTCCAATTGTTCACCTGGACAATCGGAACCACCTCTTGATACCCCACCTGTTTTACAGTTTGAGTCTCCGCAACCGCTTCCTTTACCTGCGACGCATCAGATGCTTGCCTGTTCTGTTTAGACCCTGACTTTGACCCCTGATCAGGAATTCGGTAACGTGGTTCAGATTGCTCAAACAAGGGGAACTCACTCTCAAAATTCACTTCATCGAAATCTACTTCATCGAATGCTGGTTCATTGAACGACCTTACTCCAGCGGTACCTTGCATCCCGCCTTCTTCGCTGCTTTTATTGTCAGTTCCAACCTGCGGAGCTCCTCCGACGTTTTCCCCTGTCGGCCAATCTTCTCCCCGACTGATGACCTGAGGTCGTGTCCATCCATAGTCGATTTCGCGACTTGCCCCTCGTCTTCGAGCATGCTCGTCGGAGTCGCTGTAAGCCTTTCCTGGCCATGGACCTTCGCTAAAGCTAATCCCGCTGTAGGCGAGAATCGTACCTTTGCGACGATGAATCAGGGCAATCACTTTATTGTATTCACAAAGTGCAGTGTAAAAAGTGTCTTCAGCTTGAGCTCGTCGACGTTGAGCTTCCAAGGCAACATCGAGTGTTTCCACACCCGCGTCTTGCAGCCGAATAAAGTGAGCCTCTTCAACCGTGGTATCCTTCCACTGATTGAAGGACGCTTGCATTACCATCTGATTTGCCGCCAGAGCTCGCATCGCCTCGCTAAGCTCTTTTGTAACATCTAATTCCATGTCTTCGACACGGGCGATCTCCCGTGCCAATTTTAGTTGTGCGTTGCGAACATTAGCCAGTTCTCTGCGATAACCAACAGGCATCGCAAAGGTTCCTCCAAATTGCACCTCTTGAAAATTACCACCGTAGAGCTCGTTCAGAGCTCCGCTGTCGGCACTCGGGAAAGGCTGGCTATTATTTGAGTTAACACCAAATTGATTTCCCAAACCTAACCACCGATAAACCATCGATACATTAAGCTCAGGTAGTAAACTGTTCTTTGAGTAGGCTAATGCCAGCTCTTTCTTTTTAACTTCCCATCTTTCTTGACGTAGTTCCGGTCGATAGGTCAACGCCTCAGCCAGTGAAGACTCCCAATCGAACTCGATCGGAGCCATCACAGGTTCATCCGTGGGTCGTAGAAATCGACCGTCTGTCGATGCCCAGCCAAGTAAATATCTCAGTTGACCTTCAACATTGAGAAGATTGTTAAAACTGTCGATGACCTGCGAATCAAACAAGTGGTACTGTCCACTCGCCTGGGCCACCTGCTGAATATTTACTTCTGAACCTTCGTCAAACTGATCTTTAACGATCCTCCATGTCTCCAAGGCAGCCTTGCGACCGGTCTTCGCAGCTTCGAATCGCCGATAGGCACAATACAGCTCCCAATAACGAATTTCGATATTCGTGACCTTGTTCTGGAGTGTTGACTCCATATTGGCAATCTGTTGATCAGTCCCAATTCGAGAAATCACAATCGGCATACGATTGATGAATGTACCTCGTCCACGAAGCAATGGCTGACGAATCTCTGCTTCAAAACTGGTCTGATAAAAACTGTCGAGAACCTGCAGACCACCCGTTGCCAGGAGAGGGTTGTTATTCGCGGTATATTGATTGACGTTACGGAAAAAGACTTGCGTTCCGCCAGCCGTTTTTTTGCCAATTTCAGACTGCCATGAAACCTGATCTTGCTGGAAAATTGGACTATTTAGAGGACTCGAAGGAATGCTATTTCTAGGTATATCTGACTTAGCGTAATTGATACTGCTGGTTAGCTGTGCATCAAAATCAGCGAGTGCAGCCTCGACGCCCTGATTAACATCTAAACCGCCGTTGGTTGATAGACTCGACGGATTACCAATTTGCCCAGGCTGACCAATGAAACCGGGCTCTGTTTCGCGAATCGCAATATCGTAGGAGGTGGCTGCGACTCCCGGGTTCACCGCCAAGCTATCCTGACCTGGTAAAACTCGTGTCGATTGCAATGCCGGCGTACCATAACCTCTGACGACTTTAGAATTGGCCAGTGAATAAGCGACCGCATCTTCAAGAGAAATATCTTCATAGGAATCAAAATCCGGATCCATTACCGTGATTGGACGGTGAGCCTGAGCCACCTCATCGAGCGTTGGGACCGCCACGTCGGGATACTCAACTGACGTTGCCTGCTCAACGTAATGCGAAAGATTACCAACATCATTGAAATAGATGGGCTTGGTTGGCGTGCATCCTGAGCCAACAATCGCAACCAAAAGGGAGCAGAATAAGATTTTCGAGGGGCTGAAACTCATCGGAACGATCCTGATGTTTGTTCGAAAAAAAACGCTTCGTGGCTCGCAGCAAGCCACAAATACGCTTTTGGCAAACTACTTCGGTCTGCCACCGAACCCCCCGGTTCTGTCCTTTGATGATCCGCCGCACAAAAGGCGCAGTTGAATCATCTCGGAACCAACAAAAGTGTTTATCGTCGTCACAACCCGCAAACTTGCGATAATCCTCAAAGTTTGCCAAACTATTCATTCACTTAACTCTCAAACCAGTTCCTCTTGCCCCGAAACCAAAATATGGGCAATTTTCTAAGTGTTTTCCAGCGGTTTGTTTCCAGCGGTTTAATACCGAGTCAACTGCACCCCAAGAAAGCAGGCCCCCACTGTTGAAGCTAGCACCCGTGCCGCCAAGTTAAAGCTGGCCATCGTAACTTGGAATTTTTTAGCAGTGATATGTCGCAAACGCCCCTTTATTCAGCTAAAAATGGCAACGTATTTTGGATTGAAAGCCTTTGTTAGTCGATTTATTTAGGTGGATACAGCGTTGGAACCTAATTTACACGGTAAAAACCATGTTCTAACGATACCAACCTAGTATCTTTCAAGCGGAAACCGGTTCTGCTTGAAACTGCCTCGCCGAAGAAAAAGCGGCGTTTTTCATCGACAAAACCGAAATCAGGCGTTGAGCGAAAATAAATCGGTCGCTAAAATCTCTGATCAACGTCGCACACAAGACCCTCCGTCAGGTAGAGATCATGGCTGTTCCAAAGAGAAAACATTCGAATTCCCGGTCGGGCAAGCGCCGAGCGAACGATGGAATCAAACCTCGCCCGCTTACATTGTGCCCCAAATGCAGCACAACGACACCGACTCACGTCGTTTGCCCCACATGTGGTTATTACATGGGTCGTGTTGTAAGCCCATCGAAAGATGAAGTCGACGTTTAGTTGGCAAGATGGCAAGACAATTGAAAGATTCAAAGCTCATCGCGCACCGATGGGCTTTTTTTTTGCAAGCAGATCTTTCTTCCTTATCTTCAAAGAACACCCCGCCCATCATCCAAGACAGCAACAATGGGGTCCCTTCGGTCGACTGTCACTAAAATCCAGCGGCTGCCACGAATACTTTGGGGCGGCAAATTTATTTTAGTCTGGGGTGTCTGACGGAGTTAATGGATTTTCAATGCTTCAACGTTTATAAATATTTCGCGTGACCAACGCCGCTCGGCTCTTTGAGGATACGAAATTTTGGTCACCCGTTTTATTCAAAAACTCAGGCTTCTCAAAATGAACTTCCGAAACAAATCGAAGATTGCCGCAATTATATTTCTTGCTTTAGCAATTGAAATCAAACCGCTAGACGGTTTTTGCGATGGAGCTGAAAACAATCCACCGAATGTCGTTTTTATTCTGGCTGACGATTTAGGCTGGCGAGATTTAAGCAATGAAGGAAGTACATTTTATGAGAGTCCTCACATTGACCGAATCGCTAATGAAGGCATGAAGTTTACCCGAGGCTATGCAACCTGCCAGGTGTGTAGTCCATCTCGTGCGAGTTTAATGACCGGAAAGTACCCTGCGCGTCTTGGTATTACTGACTGGATCGGCGCTGCGGAGGGTGCGCAATGGAAACGGAATACGAAACTCCTTCCAGCAACATACAACCACCAGTTACCAGCAGACGATGAAACGCTTGCTGAGGCTTTTCAGGCTGCGGGATACCGAACCTTTTTTGCCGGCAAATGGCATCTCGGCGCCGAGGGATCACTCCCGACTGACCATGGGTTTGAATTTAATATTGGAGGGCACCACCGTGGTTCACCGCCGGGAGGATATTTTTCCCCGTACAGTAATCCAGAAATGGAGAGCGGCCCCAAAGGCGAACTGCTTCCCCTTCGACTAGGGCGGGAAACGGTGAAATTTATCGAACTGCATAAAGACGAACCGTTTCTTGCCTATCTCTCCTTTTATTCAGTTCATGGACCTATTCAAACAACTGAACAACTTTGGAAAAAATACCGCGACAAAGCTTCCCAGCAAAACATAGCTGTGGATTCTCGTTTCTTGATTGACCGAACGACTCCAGTAAGGCAAGTCCAAGATAATCCACTTTATGCAGGGATGGTCGAATCAATGGATGACGCGGTGGGGATGGTTCTCTCGACACTTGACCGCCTAAACCTAGCGGAAAATACGATCGTAGTTTTCACATCAGACAATGGAGGAGTTTCCGCGGGTGATGGAAAAGCGACTTCCAATTTACCACTCCGTGGCGGAAAGGGACGCCAGTGGGAAGGTGGCATACGCGAACCGTTCTATATTAAATGGCCAGGGGCGACTAACATGGGCCAACAATGCGACACGCCAGTAATCGGAACCGACTTCTATCCGACTCTTTTAGAGTTGGCTGGACTCCCCCTCCGGCCCAATCAACATCTTGATGGCCTTAGTTTAGTTCCGCTACTAAAGGGGCAAATGCTCCCGCCGCGACCACTGTTTTGGCATTACCCTCACTACGGGAATCAGGGTGGCGAGCCTTCCTCAATCATTAAGCGTGGTAAATGGAAATTAATTCACTATCTGGAAGACCAGCGTTACGAACTTTACGATATCGAAGGCGATATTTCAGAAACCCATAACGTCATTAACCAACACCCAGAAATCGAGGAAAGCCTCAAGCGAGAATTAAAAAGTTGGATCGCCGAAATGGATGCAAGGCAACCTACGCCAAATCCAAATTTCGACCTCGAAAAACAAAACAAAGAAAGAATCAACATTCGAGACAGACAAAAACCGTCCCTTGAACGCCAGCATTCCCAATTCTTAAAACCCGACTTCAAGCCCCCTCAGGGCTGGTGGGAAGAAACGGGCAAGTAGCTTCCGCAAAGAACTTTGTCGGCGGTCCCGATAATCCAAACTGCCGGATTATGAATCGCAGTAATTGGGCGGGATTTAGGCCAGAATGTCCCGGACCACATTTCCGGCAACGTCCGTGAGCCTAAAGTCCCGTCCTCGGTAACGATACGTCAACCGCGTGTGATCCAAACCAAACTGATGCAACATCGTGGCATGTAAGTCATGAACGTGGAATGGATTCTCTTCCGCTGCATAACCAAGTTCATCCGTAGAACCATAGGTAATTCCCGGCTTGATACCCCCACCCGCCATCCAACACGAAAAACCTTTGATATGGTGATCGCGTCCATTCCCCTGAGCCATCGGTGTTCGGCCAAATTCGCCTCCCCAGATAATTAACGTATCATCCAGCATTCCGCGCTGCTTAAGGTCTTTAACCAGCGCCGCCGATCCTTGATCTACCAATTTTGAAGTTACTTCAATACCGTCCTTGATCCGACCGTGATGATCCCAACCACGATGGTAAAGTTGAATGAACCGCACTCCTCGCTCCGCCAGCCTTCGCGCCAGCAAACAATTAGCCGCAAAACTGCCGTCCGCCCCCTGTGTACCGTAAAGGTCTAAAATACTCTGAGGCTCATCCGAAATATCTGCCAACTCAGGAACCGACATTTGCATTTTGAATGCCAATTCATACTGTGATATTTTGGTCTCAATTTCCGGGTCGTAATCTTCAACCATCGCAATACGATTTAGTCGCTCCACGGCATCGACGATCTCTTTTTGTCGCGGACGATCGACTCCGGACGGGTTCTTAACGTAGAGTACAGGTTCACCTTGTGAGCGGAATTCAACACCTTGAAATTTACTTGGCAAAAATCCACTATGCCACTGTCGGGACGCAATTGGCTGCGACTGACCACCACCAACCGAGGTCAACACAACATAGCCAGGTAGATTATCAGTTTCTGAACCAAGACCATATAACAGCCATGACCCCATTGATGGCCGACCGGGGATACTCGTCCCCGTGTTGATCAAACTGTGTGCCGGATCGTGATTAATCTGATCAGTGTGCATGGAGTTAATAATGCACATTTCGTCTGCAATGCTCTGAATATGGGGCAGAACGTTTCCAATTTGATTCCCTGACTGCCCACACTTTTTAAAGCCATGCTGGGGGCCTAGCACCTTAAGTTTGTCCCGCTGCCCCTGTAACTGCGCAATTTGCTGTCCTTCGGTGTACGATTTAGGCATAGACTTACCGTCCATCGCTGCTAATTTCGGTTTGTAATCCAAAGTCTCCAAATGGGACGGTCCCCCTGCCATACAAAGGTGGATCACCCGTTTGCACCGAGGCGGAATTACCAAATGGCCACCGGCGCTCGCAGTTGCTGCCCCGGATAGCATCGAGGTCAACGCTACTCCCCCAACCCCCGTCGACGTTCGTTTTAAAAACGTACGTCGAGACAGTTGCGCAGCCCGTTTAAAATCTGCTTCGCCTGAACTCTCAAATTTCATGTTACTTTCTCAATACAAATTCATGCATATTCATGACTGCTCTGCAAACGGATGTCCAAGCGGCCAACTCTACGCTGGTAACTTGAGACTCTTGGTTTGTAAGCTCCGGAGCTTGCCCAATCGCAATCAACTCACTCGCTTTCTCTACATTTGCTTGATAAAACTCCTGTTGGGATTCCAAGAGTGCTTCGATCACTTTCCTTTCACTCTCTAGTACCTCACGTGAAAAGGCTCTCTCGAAAATCAGATTAATTCGTTCTCCGGTAGAGTCTCGCTGTCGCAACACAAGTGAGGCCAAAGACCTCGCAGCCTCCACATACGAAGGATCGTTGAGCAAAACCAATGCCGCCAGAGGTGTACTTGAACGGGGTCTAGCCGCAGTACACTCCTCACGCGAGGGGGCGTCGAAAGTTTTCATTGCAGGATGTAAAAATTGCCGCTGCCAATGCGTATACAGGCCGCGACGATATTGATCATCTCCACTACTTGCTTTGTATTTTCGCTTAGGAAAATTAAGATGCCGGTACAGGCCTTCCGGCTGGTATGGCATTACACTCTTGCCTCCCTGATCCCTCACTAATAAACCGCTCACCGCAAGTGCCTGATCCCGAATAAACTCGGCATCCAAACGAAAACGGGACTGCCGTGCCAACATTCTGTTTTCGGGATCCAACTCTCGTAGATCAGTCCGAACTCCCGAAGATTGACGATAGGTTTTGGTCATAACAATTTCTCGAATCAATTGCTTTATATCCCAACCCGAATTCATGAACTCCACGGCGAGTTGGTCTAAGATTTCAGGGTGCGTCGGCGGCTCCCCCTGCGAGCCAAAATCATCAAGGACGTTCGTGATTCCTGCCCCAAATAGTAAACGCCAAATACGATTCACAAAAACTCGAGCAGTAAGTGGGTTCTTTTGACTGACCATCCAGTTAGCCAGGTCGAGTCGGGTCGCAGGTTGCGCCACCTCGCCATCAACTGCCCAGTCCGGACCACCCAAAACAGCCGGAACCGACGGGGCTACCAGTTCGCCCGATTTGTCCATCCAATTCCCTCGCGCCAAAACTCTTATTTCGCGAGGCTCAACCGATGTCGTTACCAGCGTTATCCGTGTATGTTCTTTGACGACTTTACTCCGCTCGGCTTCCAATGCTTTAATTCGATTCCTCGACTCTTCATATTTTGGAGACACCGAAACGTAATAATCGTGGATCACTTGTTTCTGTTCATTGGTTCGATCCAATTCTGAAACCATCAAAACTTCCTGGATATTATGAGGCAACGCCCCGAGTGGGTTCGCCACCGCCCCTTTTTTACCAGTTTCTGATAATCGAAAATGCCCAAGCGTATGGGTAGCGTTCCCGTGTTGTTGCCGAACAACGATTGTGAACTTCCCTGTTTCAAGCGGCGCTGACTTTGCTCGGACGACTAGTTCATGAGATTTGCCAACCTCTGGAAGTACGGCCCACCCCCACGTGCTCCCGCTGGAGTCACGATCAATCGCACTTGCTGCCGACCACTTCTTATCGGGATGCTGATTCGCCGACTGGGCCTGTTCAACCGTCGCACTAGCATCGCTCAATTCCACTAATGCAGCCTTCAATTCCGCCGGCCATTCCGAAAAGTCCTTATCAAACCAATCATAGGATTGAAGCTGATCACCACGCATAAGGATTAATTCAGATACTACAAAATTTCCGTTCGAGGCCCTTCCCGGCCCGTTGTGAGGGAGTGATTTATCAGGCAAAGCTTCTAATCTAATCGCTTCGAGTCCCTCCCCTACATTAACCGTAACCCCATAAACGGCTTGAGCCACATTCTTTCCCGAGATCAAAATAGAATGATCCGGCTCCGTAACTGCGTTAACACCGACGGGAACCTTAACTGCAGTCGGAGACAGCGGATTCCAAATTCGCGAGGATTCCTGAAGCGATCTTTCCCATTCCAAGCGACTTTTCATTGCGATCGGCGATTGAACCAGTTTGTTTTTCGCATCCGAAATAGCTTTGTCGATCGGAATCAAGAGGCGAGGCAATTCATCATCCGAGACATTAATCGAAGGCCCCCACAGGCCAGTGTTGTGTGCCCCAGCGTAGAGCCCCTTTTCTTTAATATCCGCGAAGAATGCCGAAAACTCATAAAACTCCTTCGAGGTGAACGGGTCAAATTTGTGATCGTGACACTCCGCACATCCGAGAGTTATCCCAAGCCAAACCGACGCGGTTGTCCGAACCCGATCCGATGCGTACTTGTTTAGATACTCCTCCGGTTGAACCCCACCCTCGGCCGACATCATTCCTAGTCGGTTGTATCCCGAAGCAATTAGTTGCTTCTGAGTCGGATTTTCAAGAAGATCACCCGCCAGCTGCTCTCTAGTGAACTGATCAAACGGCATGTTCGCGTTGAACGCTTCGATCACATAATCTCGGTAAGGTGAGATACTCATATTTTGATCGCCGTGATAACCAACCGTGTCCGCGTAACGTACC
>CALKNI010000127.1 GCA_938091115.1 uncultured Pirellulaceae bacterium
AGCGAATATTAGGGCAACATGGAAAAGAAAAAAAATAAAATCGAACTGCCAAACCAAGCAAGCAAAAATGTGCGGCTAATGGGCGGGTTTCGCTTGGGATCCATCCGAAAACTAATGGCAATTATCGTTGCCTCGACGGCAATCATCATAATTAATTCAACGGCTTGTCTTGCTGGAAATTCCGTCGATAAAAATGCTCGACCGGCAACTTCGATCGTCGTAAAAACCGATCAACTCGCTCCGCAACTTTCGAACACTGAATTTGATTTAACCGATTGCTCAGTATTGCTGGTTACTGCAGCTTTACTGCCCGCATCCATCTTGCTGATTTACAATCTGATGACGCGCGGGAAAATTGGTACCGGTTGGAAAGCGATTTGTCTCGCTTCCGCTATCGCAGCCTTCATGGCACGTATCGCGATTTCCATTTTCTGTGAAATCACCAGCGAGAATAGTATTCAAGACTGGGATAGTTAACGGCTATCCTTGATCTGGTCTGGATCAAACCAGACTCTCATACCTTTCCAAACACGGCCTGCCATTTTCCCAGAAAATATATCTTCGGTCACGGTCGGTCGATTCGACGAAAAGTTGTACCAAACAGCATCCACGTAGGGACGGCAAGAATCGGAAAGCATGACATAGATGCCGCGCTTCATGATTTCGTCCAAGCCTTCGCGGTAATGGTCTATCAAATGTTCTTCGAGGACTCCTCCTGTCACTCGAATGGTCGTCAACGCACCTTTGCTTACAGTGGAAACATGACCTAACGCGTAGAGCGTCATTGCGCTCGACACCTCAAACAGATTCACTTCCTCACGTGCTGCCATCGCCTGCATGTCTTCCCACATTTTTGCTATTTCAGACTGCGGCACCAACACTGATGGATCAATTTTCGAAATATTTTCGGTTGTCTTGTCAATCGTCTCCTTAAGACCTTCAACGCTTAGCGGCGGCGCATCTAAAACATCTGCTGAATCTCCAGTTGCTACACTAACAGCCTCGAGAAGCTCAGCAGCATTTCCAATGACAGAGTCTTTTGAAATGATCCCTTCCCGCTTTAATTCATCTGTCAACTGATTCAAATAGACCTTCGATCCGTAGGCAACATCGCTCACAATTGCAAGCACGGTAAGCGGCGAAACATGAAGGGTAGCCATACCTGCAAAATCTACAAAAGTAGCCACTGTTTTCTTAGCGACATAATTTTCAATGACCGGGTCACCCTCAGCATTCGCGTCTTTTTTAACGCCCCCAATATCTTGGGCAAGCATGTCTAACATCTGTTGGACAAACGCATCGTACGTCTTGGAATCCTTAAATGCCTGAGGCACCAGGAGAGAAGCCGATTCATGAATGGCCCCACCCAACATTGCTGCCGTACTGCGAACGGCTCTTTCTGGAAGCGATGCGCCAAACATCAAATAACGATAAACTTGATCAAATGCAGGTTCAACAACTCGCTTCGTCGTCTCATTTTCAATTGCGTTGGAGCATTCCGGCTCCTGGTCACCTGCTTCTCTTTTTAAAGTCATCGTATAATCTATTCAGGACACTAAGCTATTTATACCGTTCACCCAAATTAAAAAAAATTGCAGGTGTGAACCGATTGCGGTTCGCTTCAGCAATAATATGATTTACTAGCCAAGCGAACAACTATTTTCTCAATATCTACTGGTCATGAACTCAATCAAACGCGAACTCCGCTCACCTCGTGAAATCAAAAAAATGAGAAAAGCGGGACTGGTTGTCTGGCTAGCTCACCAAAAAGCCGCCCGAACTCTACAACCGGGCGTTAGCACGGCAACGGTAAATGAAGCCTATCGAACAGTATTCATGGAATACAGCGCCGAACCGCTGTTTCTGGGCTACGGCGCACGACAAGGAATCGAGGCATTCCCTGCAGAATCATGCATTTCTGTTAACGATGAGGTTGTTCATGGAATCCCCGGAAATCGTATTATCGTCGAAGGTGACATTGTCTCGGTCGACACCGGCTGCCGAATCGCTGGTTGGTGCGGTGATGCCGCGGTGACCCATGCCATTGGGAACATTTCCAATGAGTCGCAACGTCTTCTGAAAACCACCAATGGCGTTTTGAATTTAGCAATTGAGCTGATGGCGCAGAAAACGCTTTGGAGTGAAATCTGCAAACCAATGGAGGAATATGTCCGCGATGCTGGTTTTTTCGTCGTGGAAGACATGGTCGGGCACGGCATTGGCAAAGAACTTCACGAGTCGCCGCAAGTCCCCAACTATTACAACGAATCCATTATGAAGGCGCAAGACTTTGAACTAAAACCGGGGGCCGTCATTGCGGTTGAACCCATGGTAAATATTGGAACGCAAGAACTAGAGACCCTCTCAGACGGATGGACCGTTGTCACTGAAAATCGAAAAAACAGTGCTCATTTTGAACACACCATTGCCATCACCAAAACTGGCCCCGTGCGTTTAACGGGACCACCCAACGACGAGGAACTCGCCGAATTACCGGACTGGGTTCAAGACAAATCCAAGTGGGTAAAATGGTAGACTGGTCTTGCAACCGTTAAACTATTTCTCGGTTCACTGACCGTTCAAATCACTCGAATTATTCTTGGCATCCTGGATCGATTTTTTTTCCACCATCCCCGTCTGCAGGTAAGGCTCACTTTTCTCGTACAGCATCAACCTTGCTTGAAATGGACTAGCGGTAAGCTCCTCCTCCGCCCCGACCAACCCGATCACCTTCTGCTGTGTAGCCATCGCCGCATTAAAGTCACCTTTGGCTGCCTCACACGCCGCCAAAGTATCTAGGTTAATGGCAGTGTCTCCACTCAGTGCAACAGCTTTTTTGGCCATTGTTAATGCATCGTCGAATTCCCGCATTTCCTTTACCGGGCAAGTCGCAAGAACCCAGGCAAGTCGCTGACAGGCAATCGCCGATTCTTCTAATTCACTAGCCGCTCGATAGTCATCAACGCTATCCTGCCATCTCTCCATTGCTTGAAATAAATCACCGCGATTGACCAACGCTTCAACACATTGCGGCTGTAACTTGATTACAGTCTCAAAGTCGGCAAGGGCCTTTGAATATTCCCCTAACGAATGAAGTGACAATCCACGACCAGTGATTGCTTGCGTATCGTCTGAATTCAAACGGATCGCGACATTATAATCTTCTATTGCATAATCAAATTTCCCTGTCTGATACAAAACCTCAGCACGGTTAAACCATCCGTTTGCAGCATCGGGTTTAAGCTTGATCACGCTCGTAAAATCAGCGAGCGCATTGCCGTATTCCTCATTGGCAACGTAAGCGATTCCCCGGGACATCCAGGATCGATATCTCTCAGGCGCAGCCACAATCGCCGCATCAAAATCTTTCATGGCTTTACCCATTGCAGATTGATGTTGCTGATTGCCAATGCGTTTCAACTGAGCAGCCATTTCATAGTGCCGCTCCCCTCGCCGATTTAACCCCCAACCAGTCAGAGAAACAACGTATTCCCTGTTTTCAGGCGACAATTCCTCCTCCAATGCGTTCTCACACTGAACTAGAAAAGCTGTGAGATCTTTGGTGGTTTTGACCGTCTTGGTCGCATCGTAAATCGCCCGCACCAATTTATTCTGATCGATTGGATCAGCGGCGTTATTTTCTTGTGCGACCCCGGAACACACCGAAGAAAAAGCGATGCCTAAAGTGCAAAACACCGCGAAAAACATTCGTAATATTTCATTTGTGCTGTGCTGCTGAATCGACATCTTGATCCCTCCGTGGAATGTTTGACAAGTATATTGTTCGGGGCAAAAGAATCGCCCAATCCGCTCGCTTCAACTCTTTGTTTTGAATTTCAAAAACTACGCCTGAGGCTCCGTCATTCTCATTGCGTCAAGCGCCTCTTCCAACGTATCCAGTGGAAGAATCTCCTGCTCGATACATAACTCTCGAATAGTCTTACCAGTTTTAAAAGCCTCTTTCGCAAGCTTAGCAGCTCGTTCGTAGCCGATATGCGGGTTGAGACTTGTACACATGGACAGGCTTTTCTCAACGAAAGACTCACATGCCTCAATATTCGCTTCCATATCCGCGGCGCAGAACTCCACAAACGCGTTAACCCCTTGCGATAACAAATGAATACTCTCCAACGTCGTCTGACACATTACGGGCATCATGATATTCAATTGAAACTGGCCACCGCCCGCGCCACTAATAGTAATTGTCTGATCGTTCCCCATTACACGAGCTGCAACCTGCATCATGCTCTCACACAAAACCGGATTTACCTTACCCGGCATGATCGAACTTCCCGGCTGTCTTGTTGGCAACGCTAATTCATAAAAACCGCATCGTGGCCCAGATCCCAGCCAGCGAATATTATTTGCCACATTGAACAAAGTCGAAGCAATTGTCTTTAGATGACCGTGGCAATCCACAAGACCATCCCGCTGTGCGTTTGCTTCGAAATGGTTGACTGCTTCAACGAATTCAATACCCGTTGTCGATGCCAACTCGGCGGCAACCCGATGTCCAAATTCAGGATGAGTATTAATCCCCGATCCGACCGCAGTTCCACCCACAGGCAATTCACACACAGCTTCAACGGCCTTCCGCGCCCGACGGATTGACAACTCTATCTGTCGAGCCATGCCACCTATCTCTTGGCCTAGGCGAAGCGGCGTTGCATCCATTAGATGCGTGCGGCCAATTTTGATGATTTGATCCCACTGTACCGATTTTTCTTCGAGAGTCTTCTTAAAATACTCTAAAGCTGGAATCAAGGATCGAGTGATTTCCATCGCAACCGCCACATGGATCGCAGTTGGAAACGTATCGTTTGTGCTCTGCCCCATATTAACGTGGTCGTTTGGGTGAATTGGCTTTTCAGACGCAAATCGATCCCCCCCAGCAATCTCAATCGCCCGATTTGAAATAACTTCGTTAATATTCATATTGCTAGAGGTGCCAGAACCGGTTTGAAACACATCGACTGGAAACTGATCATCCAGCTTACCAGAAACGACGTCCTGGCAAGCGGATAACATCGCCGCAACTTGGTCGTCACTAAGCGGATTTTTACCGGTTCCTGTCAATTTATTAAGGTCTCGGTTCGCAATCCCGCAAGCAGACTTAACTCGTCCCATCGCGTGGATCATTGCTGGTGGTAAACGCCATCCGGAAACTGGAAAATTTTCTACCGCTCGCTGGGTCTGAGCTCCATAATAGGCTTGAGCAGGAACCATGATGGTTCCCATGGAATCTTGCTCAGCCCTTAAATCGTCCGCCATGATGTGGTCTTTCTCAATGTCGCATTAATATTTTTAAAAATTCGCGGTACTATATAGCCATGGTGATTTTGAAAGATCACTGGGGACCTTAAACTTACGAGCACTACTCGTTGTGCAAAATTAAAATTTGCCGCGTCCCACCACGAATTGCTCTGGATTTCCACTATCATATCGATTTCACAAACTCGTTGAACCTCGGTTTTGATTTTCTACCTTCGTTTGTGGTTTTAAGGGGCCAAATTACCGATTCTATTTAGACTCGAACGCTATCACTTCCAACCAAGGCCAATTACATGGACTTTCAGGCAATCCGCAAAGAATACGAAAACCATGGTATCCTCGAATCCGAACTTACCCCAACTCCCATGCCCCTCTTTCGACAATGGTACGAACTGGCTGTTGAAAAGTGTCCCGGGCCATGGTTTGAGCCCAATGCGATGTCCCTTGCCACAGCGGATCTCAATGGCAATGTGACTAACCGCATTGTGCTTCTCAAGCAGGTCGAAGACGACACCATTAGTTTTTTCACCAATTACGATTCCGAGAAAGGCCGCCAATTAAGTGAAAACCCCCAAGCTTCCGCCGTCTTTAATTGGCCATACCTCGGGCGACAAATTCGAATTCGCGGAAGCGTAGCACGTACCAGCCGGGCAATTTCTGAAACCTACTTCCACTCTCGGCCACGTGGTTCCCAAATCGGTGCATCCGCCTCGCTTCAATCCTCGATCGTCTCATCGAGACAAGAACTTGATGCGCGCAAAAGTACAATACAAGAAAAGTACGGTGACCAAGAGATTCCGTTACCCGACAACTGGGGCGGCTACAACATCACTCCCACTGAAATTGAATTCTGGCAGGGAAGGTTAGACAGAATGCACGATCGAATCCTTTACAAAAACAACGAGGGATGGACGACGATGCGATTATCTCCATAAGAATACAGGGTTATTCAGTGGCAACCGCTTCGATTCAAAGCACAACCTGTTCAGTGCTCTGAATTTTCACTGGCCACCCGTGCCACCCTTCGAGGTGAAGGCCCCATCAACACAATACGGCTATCTTTTAGAAAGTAGCCTGTCGATTTTATCACCGCGTAATCGTCTGGCAAGCGTTTTTCTAATTCGTCTTGATAGTTCTCCGTGGTTAAAATTCCGCCAGTGGGGTAACGCGAAAGGAACTGCTCTAAAGAAGGCCGATGTTTCACTTTCCAAAAACCGCCTCGCTCTAACCAAGAACGATCCTTGAATTCTGATTTACCTGAAGGCTCTTGTGATAACTCGTAGATCGGTTGGCCCGCGTAAAACACCCAACTTGATTCGAGGGTGCCAAAGGAAGCGACCGCGACGTCTTTCTCGATTAGATCCAACACAACCCGACTGGTCTGCTCCTTCCCAACCGATACCGTTCCATAACCAAACAGCCCCACGCAAAACAATAACGCCATCACGGAAAAGACAGGTGCAATCCAATGGTGTCGACTCTTAGCAATCGCATAAATCAAGCCAACCCCGCCCAGAATTGGAATCATGCCGAGCATTGCCAGCCAAGTTTGACCAGGTAAATATCGAGCCGTTGCCAAACTACCGCCAATCACAATTAACAAACCCGCCAACAGCAAACCTCCTAAAGCCGCGGCAAACCACTTTTGATCAACTTTCGATCGACATTGCGCAAATTGACACAGATAAGTTGCGGTCAACACAGCCAATGCTGGATAACAGGGCGTCACATAACTTGGCAACTTCGTTTGGGCAATCGTAAAGGCAACCACCTGAACACCAACCCAGCACAACATCAAACAAGCCGAAACTCTTGCACCCGATATTTTATTACGAGGTCTGTCCTGAGTTGATCTACCATTCTTCAGTAGACCAATGGCGACCGGCCCCCAAAATACTGACCAAGGGAAAAAACCAATTAAAATTGCAACCGGATAAAACCAAATTCCACCGGAGTGATTCTCCAGCGACTCGGTGGCGCGTCCGAAATGCTCCCCCAAGAAAAACATGCGTGTAAAATCTCCCCCCGTACGCTGATCCACCATGATATACCAAGGCAAAGCGATGGCTAAAACGAGAAACGCTCCGGTGAGAGGCCGCATCGCCCACAAAGTTTTCAAGAAATGCGCGGGATGAAAAATCCGCAAACACTTAACAAGGAATCCCAGAACAGGCCCCCGCCCACGCATCGATGAATCATTATCGAGTCTGGGCAAGGTCTGAATCAACATAAACAAGCCCATCATGGCCATTGGTAACAAAAACCCGACTGGGCCTTTTGCCAAAACACCCAAACCAAGCATCAGATATATGCCAACGACATACCACTGACTAGCTGGAAACCAAGCACCCACTCGAACTAATCGAAGCTCGCCATTCTGCCTCGCAAAAGTCCCAATGACATAGATCATTAACGCCATTGTCCCGCAAAAAATTAAAACGGAATCAGGCGTTGCGGCTCTTGCTGCGACATCGAACATAAGACTGGTCGACAGTGCGATCGCCGCGTACAGCGCAATCTTGGAACCCAGCAATCTTCGGGCTAGAGTATAGGTAGCTAGTGTTGTTCCAGTTGCCAAAGCAGCTGACCAAAATCTCGCCGCAAATTCATTAACCCCAAACATCGAATAGGCAGACATAATTAGCCAATACAACAAAACTGGCTTTTGATGCCTTAGCTCGTCATTAAAGATAGGCACAACCCACTGCCCTTGAGCCAACATCTCGGCAGCACACCCTGCATTACGGGGTTCGTCTCGATCCCATAACTGTGTCTCACCAAGGTTGAAAAAATAGACAACCGTAGCAACACCCAGCAAGATAATGACGTGCCAAGAAGTTTCACGCATGAATGGAAACCTAGGTAACCGGAATATACAAACAGCAATCAAGGCAGTTTAAATTGAAGACAAAAACCCGACAACGGCAAGTTAATGCTATCGCACCTAACGAATCCGGAGACGCAGGACAGGTGATTTTGAACACAGAAAGGGAGTTTTTCCAGTCGGTCGCGCAGCTAATTTTTCAAAAAAACCTCTAGATCTTCAAAGAAATCTGGGTAGGTCTTGGAGACACATTTATGATCCAAAATCTTAACTCCAGCTTGCCTTAAACCGACCAACGCTAAACTCATCGCCATCCGGTGGTCATCATAAGTCTCGATTTCTGCAGGTCGCGTTGGCCGAGGGTGGATCGCCAGACCGTCCTCGCGTTCCTCCACCGTTGCGCCAAGTTTCCGTAACTCAATCGCGAGATTTCCAATTCGATCCGTCTCTTTAACGCGATTATGGGCGATATTTCGAACGTTCGTCGTCCCCTCAACAAACAAGGCAACCGCAGCGAGTGTTTGCACAGTATCACTAACATTAGACATATCGATATCGATTCCGTGCTTCGCAGGTCCGCGGACAGTTATCTGCCCCGCCCCCCACTCCACTTCACACCCCATCTGTTCAAGGCAATTCACAAAACCGACATCCCCTTGAAGCGATCCCTTGTCGAGCCCCAGAACAGTCGCCGATCCTCCGCAAATAGCGGCAACCGCCCAAAAGTAACTGGCAGAAGAAGCATCGGGCTCGATTTGATAGTCTGTCGCTCGGTACGTTTGCCCACCACCAATTTCAAATCGCCTAAATTGCTGGTCGACTTCAATCCCTACGCCAAACGCCCCCATCACGCGCTTCGTCATTTCAACATAGGGCCGAGATATCAACACGCCTTCTATCTCAATCACCGTATCGTGAACAGCCAAAGGGGCTGCCATCATCAACCCACTTAAATACTGACTGGACAAACTCCCTTTGATCCTAACCGTCCCACCCTGAGAACGCTGAGTTGAAATTCGAACCGGTGGACAACCACCGGGCGAGCCTGTATCTACCTTAAGATGAAGCATCTGAAGTGCCTCCACTAACGGCCCAATCGGCCGCTGCCGCATTCGCGGGATCCCATCAAGCCTGTAGTCGCCACCGGCAACAGCCAATAAAGCCGTTAAAAATCGAATGGTGGTGCCACTGTTTCCAATAAACAAGTCTGCTTTCTGATTGGGAACCAAACCGCCCACCCCCTCAACGACGGCACTTGAGGAAGTAGCGTCATGAGAGACAAAGATTCCCAACCGATTTAAAGACTCAATCATCACCCGCGTATCGTCGCTATCAAGAAACCCTTGGAGCACCGATCGCCCTGAAGCCATTGCTGCAATGGGAAGTGCACGATTAGTGAGGCTTTTCGATCCGGGAGGCCGAATGGACGACGCAACCGGCGAAAATACAGGCTTAATTTCCTTACAGCTATTCATAGACCCCAATTTATTGCCTTTTCAACAAACTCATTACCCGGCTCGACCAAAATCAACATCCGCTGCTTAAGACTTTCTTGAACAAAAAGAACACCCTTGCCAAAAGCACCTACGAGGCCAGCCAATCAATGCACCCAAGAGTTCCCCTAAACCATCCAGCCCTAATCACCTGCCAATCTCAGCAGTTGTCGCGTGCAATACTATACCAAAACCTACCGGCTCCCAACGGAAACTCACTCGGCAACGAACTAATCAGATTAAGAAATCGGTCTACACGCCCCAATTAAAGGCTGCTTTTCCGAATCCTGCACGAAAAAACGCATTCGGTTTGCCACCTCCGGTAGCGAAAACTATACTTCGTTCTAAACAGCCTCGTAAGTAAAACGAGGCATTCATTGATACCGCGATACAACCCATGGAGCACCCGATGAACACTGGATTTAATCGTCGCCAATTTCTGGCAGCAAGCGGAGCCGCCGCTGTAATTGGAGCCACAGGAAATCTAGCTCAAGCTAACTTACTTAATAACACCCCCGCCAAAGACGAATTATTCGAAATCTCTTTGGCTCAATGGTCGCTCCACCGAACACTTCGAAGTGGTAAACTGGATAACCTCGATTTTGCGAAGACCGCCAAAGAAGAATTTGGCATTTCCGGCATCGAATACGTAAACCAGTTCTTCAAAGATAAGGCTGTGGACGAAAAATACTTAGGCGAAATGAAAAAACGAGCCGCCGATCACGGTGTCGAATCAGTCTTAATCATGATTGACGGCGAAGGTGCACTGGGGGACGCGAATGATGCAGCGCGGAAAAAAGCGATCGAGAATCACCACAAATGGGTCTCCGCTGCAAAATTCCTCGGTTGCCACTCAATCCGCGTCAATGCAAAGTCCCAAGGCTCCTACCAAGACCAAGTCTCGCTTGCTGCCGATGGCCTCGGAAGGCTATCTCAATACGCAGATAAAATGGGGATCAACGTGATTGTTGAAAACCACGGTGGTCTTTCGTCAAATGGCCAATGGCTTGCCCAAGTTATCAGAAAGGTCAATATGGACAATTGCGGAACCCTTCCCGATTTTGGCAACTTCCGCATCGGCAAAAACAAGAAAACCGGAAAGCAGGACTGGTACGACCGCTATATGGGAATGTCGGCTTTACTGCCCTTCGCCAAAGCGGTCAGCGCGAAAAGCCACGACTTCGATGCCGATGGAAATGAAACCGCAACAGACTATCTCAAAGTGATGCAAATGGTCATGGACTCCGGCTATCACGGGTGGGTTGGTATCGAATACGAAGGCGGTAAATTGAGCGAAGCCGATGGAATCAAGGCAACCAAGAAATTGCTAGAGTCCTGCCGACAACAACTCAGCGAAGCTTAATTCAAGCGGCTGAACGAGGTGCCCCAGAAGCCAACAACCTAAACTACCAACACCTCCCAAACCAAACCGAACCCTAGTCCAGCGGCCAACCCGCTGGACTTTTTTAATGTTTCACGACTCATTTCCAAAAAAAAGCTAAAGAGGACACCTTGGATATGCAACTCGGCTGCATGCACACTTTTTAAGCAACCTCAAGCTGCACAACAAACAAGCACGCGTGCATGTTTTATTTGCAAAACCGCCGTTTCGCCGTAAGTGCAAGCAGTTTAATGACATTAGTTCGACTGCTTGCCATCGAGTGATTATGGGGCTGAAGAGATGCTCAGTCGGAGCCAAAGGGCTCTGTCGGGCAGATGTTATTCAGAAACCCCCAGATATCGCACAGCGAAAGGAGTCCATTATGAACGACCTCATGATGCAAAAAGAAGGTTTTACAGGACGTTGTCAAAAAGTATTGCAAGTCGCCAAGCCACTCTTCCACGAGAAGCCGGATTGGGTCACTTTTTTCCGGGAAACCCTGGGAGTCAAAGGAGCCGCCAGGGCCGTTTTTCCATCTCAAGAGGAATACGTCCTTTTCGAACAGTCGGCTGAATTTGCCGAGATCCAGAAGATGGTTGCTAGTCTGAGAACCAGAAAAGCAGGTGGCAGCAAGAACGAAGCAACCCGCGTGATCACCGTCCGACTACCAGAGAGCCTCCACGAAGCACTTAAAGCTGAGGCAAGCGATCACAATACCAGCATGAACAAACTTTGTATCTCAAAGCTCTTGCAGGTACTCGTTGAAAATGAAAAGGCAGCGAAAAACCCACCAGTCCCGCGCCCCTCTGCTCTCCCCGCCAACCCGGTGCCCAAGCCGACCCCGTCACCACTGGCAACCCAGCCAACCCCTACGACGCCAAGTCCAAATTTCCGGTCCACCTACACGCCTCCGACCAACCCCGGACAACCCTTCCGATTTGGCCAGTAAGTCGCGGCAGACAATAAAGCTAAAATTCGCAACAAGAGTGCGAGAAACCACCCAGAACTCCCTAACGGTCGCGGCTCCAGCCGAGCCTAAGGGACGGTCTGAACGATATCCCACCTGAATAACAAACCTTCACAGGCGTCACGCCGTTGCTTCACGCGACGGTTGGCGCTTTTTTTGCCCCGCCTACGACCAAGTTTCAATTAAGCTACCCACCTCCTACCGACTATTTGTTCTTTAATCCAAGAAACTACCGATACGCTTGAACAACTGGAATGTAATCATCATTGGAGCTGGAGCAGCCGGACTGATGGCTGCCGCGAGCGCCGCTGCGCGTGGCCAGCGAGTGCTTCTCTTAGAAAAGAATAAAAAGCTTGGCGTTAAAATCCTCATGTCGGGGGGTACTCGATGCAACATCACTCACAACTGTGACATCAAGGCTATCGTTTCTGCCTTTGGCCGCCAAGGAAAATTCCTCCACTCAGCCCTTTCTGCACTCCCCCCAAAAGAAGTCATTCAAAAAATCGAGAGCCAAGGCGTCGAGACCAAAGTCGAATCAACCGGAAAGATCTTTCCTGTCAGCAACAAAGCAATCGATGTCCGAGATGCTTTAGTAAACCTTGCTTTGACCGCCGGAACAGAAATCAAACCTGAGCAGACGGTTCTGGAAATACGCAAGCTGGGTGACAAATTTCAAATCAAAACACAAACCGATCAATTCGAATGCAATCAAGTGATTATCACGACGGGTGGAAAATCATACCCCGGCTGTGGCACAACTGGGGATGGCTACCATTGGAGTCAACAATTCGGACATTCAATCGTCGACACCGTCCCAGCGCTGGTCCCCATTCTCAACGACTGCGAGTGGGCAAACGACCTTAAAGGAATCACGATCGAACACACCTCCGTCGATGTCTGGCAACCCGAACAGGACACCAACGATGACGAATCACTCACCAAGTCGGAGCGAAAATCTCGCAATTCACAATCACTCGTCAACCGAAAGGGCTCGTTTTTATTTACTCACTGGGGGTTTTCCGGACCTGCCATTCTCGATGTCAGCCGGGCAGTCGCCAGACACCCCAACCGCCGCTCACTTGAGCTGATCTGCGACTTCTACCCCCAACTCTCGATTGGTCAACTGGAGGACTCCCTTCGCAACAAAAAGACGAAAAACGGAAAACAACAAACTGGCAATTTACTTAACGAACTCTTTCCCAAACGACTTGCCGAATCGCTGATTCAATCTGCGAACATAAAACTTCAATCGCGAAACGCTGAACTTTCTAAAATCCAATTTAGCGCGCTAATTAATCAAGTGAAACGTTGCCGGTTTTCAATCAACGGCACCCTTGGGTTTGAAAAAGCAGAGGTCACCGCAGGCGGGGTAAATTTAAAAGAAATCGACAGCAAGACAATGCAGTCAAAGACAACCCCAGGGCTTTTCTTCGCAGGGGAAGTACTCGATTTGGATGGCCCCATTGGCGGATTCAATTTCCAATCTGCGTTCAGCACCGGTTGGCTGGCTGGACTTTCCACAGCAACCACTGCCGATTAAAGAAACTCCAGTCGACCGCGTTAAGGATCACCCAGCAAAATTTACGCTCAAAGAATATAACGGCTTAGATCTTCATCCTCGGCGACTTTGCCCAAACGCTCTTGAACGTAGGCAGCATTAATTGAAACTTTGCCAATTTTTTGGCCGGGCGCTTCAAAACTCAACTCTTCGAGTAACCGTTCGAGAATCGTGTACAACCGCCTAGCGCCGATGTTCAAGGTGGATTGATTAACCTGGTAGGCGATCGTTGCCAACTCATCAATGCCATCTTCGGTAAAATCAAGATCGACCGATTCGGTCTTCAGCAGCGCTTGGTATTGACGCGTCAACGAACTTTTTGGCTCTGTCAAAATCCTGACAAAATCTTCTTTCGTAAGGTCGTTCAACTCAACTCGAATAGGAAAGCGCCCCTGCAATTCCGGCATCAGTTCGCTTGGCTGATTACGATGAAACGCACCCGCAGCAATAAACAAAATATGATCTGTATTGATGTAGCCGTGCTTAGTTTGAACCGAGGTTCCCTCTACGATTGGAAGCAAATCTCTCTGAACTCCCTGCCGGGAAACATCAGAAGACTTTCCTTCCGCGGCAATTACTTTATCAATTTCATCGAGGAAGATAATCCCTGCATTTTCAGCCAAGTCAATCGCATTCGCGTTAATTTTATCTGAGTCAAGCAACGCATCGCACTCTTGCTCAAAAATCACCTTCCGAGCCGCCGTGACACTCATCTCTTTTTTTGACCGGTTCGTCGGCATAATTTTTTCGAGCATCCCCTGAAAATCCATATCCATTTGCTCGACCCCCATCCCGCCCATCATGACGGGTGAGGCTTTTTGCTCGATCGTAATTTCCACTGTGCGGTCTTCCAAGTCTCCGTCGATCAACATCTTTTTCATTTTTGATTTGGTTCGCTCAAACGATCCATCTTCTTCAGTGGCGGGATCTGACTCATCGATCGTCGCGGAGAACTCGTACTTAACGGGCGCCGGACACAACAACTCAATGAGCCGCTTATTAGTCCTTTCCTCTGCCGCCTGTTTGACATTTTCTCGCTGCGACGCTCGCACCAGGGCGATCGAATTATCAACCAACTCACGAACCATACTTTCAACATCGCGCCCGTAATACCCAACTTCAGTATATTTAGTTGCTTCTACTTTAATGAACGGCGCACCTGTGAGCTTTGCCAGACGCCTCGCAATTTCCGTTTTTCCAACACCCGTCGAACCAATCATCAAAATATTTTTTGGCGAAACTTCGTGACGCATTTCGTCGGACAACTGCTGTCGACGCCAACGATTTCGAATCGCAATGGAAACAGCACGCTTTGCCTCAGCCTGACCAACAATATGACGGTCGAGTGCTGAGACAATTTCTTTAGGGGTCATTGGGTTCATAATACAAATAACCTGAAAGGTCACTCAATTTCAATTCTGTAGTAAGTAATATCGCCTAATCACAATCGAGACATCGAATTGAACGGGAGTGCTCAACACCAAACTGAACCAAACATCCACCCCGCCGATCCATTCTCCTCCCAGCTAGGATGGGCAATTAATTTCTTCGACAACGATGTTCGTGTTGGTATAAATGTCAATTCCGCCGGCAATCGTCAATGCCTCACGGACAATCTCAGATGCAGTTAAATCGCTGTGTGCCTTAAGAGCCCTTGCGGCCGCGATCGCATAATTCCCACCCGAACCGATTCCAACAATCCCGTCAGTTGGCTGAATCACATCGCCAGTTCCACTAATAAGCAATGTGTGTTTGCCATCGGTAACCGTTAATAGGGCTTCCAATTGCCGCAACATCTTGTCCATCCGCCACTGCTTCGCGAGTTCCGTAGCCGCCCGGACAATATTGTTGGGAGAATCCTTTAACTGCGACTCAAACCTTTCCATTAACGCAAACGCGTCAGCACTGCTTCCAGCGAAACCGCACAATACCCGACCGTCCATTAATTTCCGAATCTTCATGGCATCGGCTTTCATGACGGCTGTTCCAAGAGTGACCTGGCCATCCCCTCCCATCGCAACCATCTCATCATGGTGGACAGTTAAAATTGTAGTCGCATGTATTTTCATTGCATCAGTCATCGGTTGTCTCGTTTCAAAGCGGCTCTGCAGATTCTCCAGTTTACTGCATTCAAAAATATCCTCCAGCACGGTGCAACGAAAAACTCAAGCCGAAGCACTGCCCCATACAATTGCAGAGGTACTTTTTAACTGACTTTATTAAGCTGGCACTTGCTTCAACACGCTCAAGCTTCCCATAATTAAGAATCGGTCAAATCGACAATCCCTCAAAATCTAAGCCGAACAATGAAATCACACGATGATGCCAGTTTTTCTTCGTTTAGAAGCCCGCTGTTGATGAATGGTGACGACACAGCAATTCTTGTCATTGATGCACAAGAAAAACTAATGCCTTTGATTCAGAACCATGGTCAAATTCAACGTAATATCATCAAACTTCTCCAAGGAGCAAAAGCACTTGGCGTTACCTGTGTGGCTACGGAACAATACCCCCGCGGTCTCGGAACGACCGTTGAGCCAATTCGAAACGAACTGGAGCCCCTTGAATTTTCCCCTATCGCTGAAAAAACAATGTTCAGCTGTCGCCAGTGCAAAGAACTACTAACAAAACTAGCAAATTCAGGGGTTCAGAATTTATTACTCTGCGGGATCGAAACCCACATCTGCATTGCACAATCGGCGCTGGATCTAATGTCACTTGGATTTCGGACTTATATTTGTGCAGATGCGATCGGGTCCCGAAACGAATTGGATCACCAACTCGGCATAAATCGAATGGAGAGTAGTGGCGCCGTCATCACATCCGTAGAAGCGGCGATCTTCGAATTGTGCATGGACTCAAAAAATCAAGCTTTCAAAACAATCTCAAAACTCGCTCAGTCATAACAATTAAAAAGACCACTCAGCGAATGGAAATCGCCGCAATGATCTAATTTCCTTTGGGGTTCTGGTTCCTCGGCAACCGACCTGACTTTTGATTCAAGTCACTCTCGTCCATCTTTTTTATTTTGCCAAATAGGTGACCGCCGACACCTCCCCCCTGCCCCAGGTGAGCCCACGTTCCTGCATACTGCCCCTGCCGAATTAGTACACGTGCATCAAAAGTTCCAAACCCTGGAAACGTGACGCGATCGACGGTGATTACAGGCGTTCCTCCAGCAAATTTTATTTCAATCGGAGGCAGAGGAAGCGTCGCATCCTTCCCACCGTACTTAATTCGAGCGATCAGATTCCAATAATCGCCCTTGGCTCCCTTCTCTGCCTTAATGATTTCATAAGTTTCAGTCTGATTCCCTTCAACTCCTGTCATCGAAAACTGCCCTTCCCAACGAGTCCCTGTCAGGTATTTTGCCAATTTATCATGAAGAGCTCTGGTTTTCTCAGAATTAGTAGAATCCTGCGAAACGGCGACCGAGCTTGAATCACCCTGAGGAGCTCCTTCTTGTCCCCAACTTTCGGCCGGAATATTCAAAATCAAAACAGGCGTAAACCAACAAAAGGCAAACTGGCCTAGAAATGAGTAAAGAAACCCCGGCTCGCACTTACCAAATATCATCATTCCACTCCAATAACGGTGTTCTTCGCTGTCAAAACACGACAACTGGTGATCTCGCTGGTAGACTTTTAATCGCTTCATCTTAGTGCGAGAAAGCAAAAATGTCATGGGATAGCTGGAATCTTAACCCAAAACGGGCAGGACAATCTGCAATCTGCAGGCCAATCTTCCCTTGGTATCCTATTTCCCAAACCGCCATTTCGACTGGTGTTGATCAAATCCCGCAGCCCATCTAAGCTACGCAATCAAACCTCAGGGAGACCTGTTTTTTCCATTGAATCATTCGCGCGAAGGAGTTGCGTGTGTTCGTCGCCGCTACCACCCAGTGCTTTCCAAATCGCCCATTGGATAGCGCCATAGAAAAGCTGGCAGATCTTGAATTTTCACACATCGAGATTGGCATCCATGAAGACAGTGAGCATATCAAGCCGTCCGAAGTCGTTTCGGATATGGCAGCTTGCTACGACAAGATTAATTCAACTCGTCGTCTGACCGTTACAGGACTCAGCCTGGACATTGCCGCGGAAGGCGAAGATTATTTTCAAACATTCATCAAATGCTGTGAGTTAGCAAAACTCTCAAAAATCGTAACGCTCACGGTTCCTTCCGGGGAACACGGCACTCCTTTTAACGAGGAAGTCGAGCGCTACAAACGGTTGGTGAAAATTGCCGAGCAACACGGTGTGCGAGTGGCGATGCGTTCAAAAGTAGGAAATATCTCCGCAGATCCAGATACCGTCTCGGTCATCTGCGGCCATGTCAAAGGGTTGGGACTGTCACTTGACCCTAGCCATTACCATTTTGGACATCCCCCAGAAGTTGCCACCTATGAAAAACTGATGGACTACGTCCACAATGTTTACCTCCGGGACTCGACCCCGGACAATCTTCAAGTTCGTGTTGGACAAGGGATCATCGAATACGGAAAATTAATAAATATACTCCGTAAAGCTGGGTACGATCGAGCCTTATGCGTTGATATCCAGCCTGACCCAGAGTTAGATCATGACGGCGAGCTTCGAAAGTTGAGACTTTTACTCGAGAGCCTAATCATGGTTTAAAGCCTCAGCAATAGAATTGCACGTTGACCAACCGATCAATGTCTTGGCTTACCAAATTAACGGCTAATAACAATTTAGCCACGTGAACACGCGACTTCCCATCGCGTGTTTTTTATTGTTATTTTGCCCCGTCAAGATACTCGAGGGAAAGCGGTTGGTCTGATTTTGGGTTCCCGACTCGGATCCCGACTGAACCATCGAGCACCCGATCGATCAACTGCCCAACAATTTCAGCCCGCCACCCCTCTGCAAGCGAAGGCGGAGAACTGAGTTCGATCATGCCTAATCGCCAAGCCGCCATCGTACGAACATCCTGCGAGGTTCCGACAATATTGGGCGCGATACTCTCGGTCTTACAAACAACTGCCAAGGCCGTCGTTAAAAACTGCCCCAACAACCCGAGATTCATCGTCTTTCCCCTCGGCATCCTCTTAGGGCAATCGCGATCAGAAATCTGGTTCGCTTCTTCAATCGCTTTTGAAATGGGTTCGACCATATTTTTGGAAACGCGATGATCGAACCCTCGAATCGCTTTCATGCGGCTAATTTCAGGTGTGCCGCGTTTGGCCAATTCGACTAACAAATCGTCCGGAAGGATACGCTTTGCCGCCCGATTCTTTTTCTCAGCTTCTTTATCTCGAGCAATCCACAACTCCCTAACGATCGCGAGTGCTCGACGATTTAGATTTGAAATTCCCGCCACACGTTGCCACTGTGGCTCATTCTCAGTTTTTTCAAGTAAATTCTGCCAAATGTCCATTTCCTCTTCAAACCACGCCATCCGTTTGAGTTTTTCCAGGTTGTCCGACACGACCTCAAACAGCCCTTTTAAATGGGTCACGTCAGACAATGCATAATCGATCTGCCGCTTCGACAAAGGCCGCCTACCCCAATCGGTACGTGTTTCCCCTTTATCAACCCTCGATCCCAACAATCGCGATACCAAATTGCCATAGGACGCGGGATACTCTAATCCGGTCATGCCGGCGCCTAGCTGCACATCGAATAACTTTTTTGGACGACGCCCACAGGCTCGATAGCAAAACATGAACTCCTCACGGGCGGCATGGACGACGGTCACATGGTCACCCTCAACTAGAAGTTCCCAAAAAACTGAGATATCTTTGACGGCCAGCGTATCAATAATCGCGTACCGCCCATCGGCAACGACCTGCACTAGACACAACTGTGGTCGGTAACGACTTTCCGAAACAAACTCAGTGTCAAATCCAATGAATTCGCAACCACGAACCGCTTCGCAAAAATCGACCAATCCCTGATCCGTTGTGATGTGCTCGAATTCAATTCCGTTTTGCATTTTTTCTCAAGCTAATTGGAGAAATGAGTTATGATGGCGTTGAAGAGCAAAGGCTTTGGGAGTGAACGCCATGCTTATAACCTATCGTCTCAAGCAAATCTTGACCACTCCTGTCGCGGGGAACCCAGTAAGCAGAGTAAGCCCGTGGATACTTTTGCTCGTTGACGACCCGCCCAACGCGAATTGGGGCATGTGATTCAACCAAGTCCCTTCCCCTCAAAGACGGACACTTACTGTACGGAGTTCTATTTTGGCAAAGCTACTGGTTAGCATTCGCGACACCGCTGAAGCGGAATTAATTAATAACTGCAACATCGCAATTGTTGACGTCAAGGAACCGGATCGCGGCTCGCTTGGAGCGGCGACTCCAAACATGCTCAAAGCGATTTCGCGTATCATTACGCAACCCCAATCCCTTAGCTTTGCGGCAGGCGAACTTTCGGAATGGATGTCGCCTTGTGGCCAGTCTTTCAGCCCGTCTCCCGGAAGTTATTTCAAGAACCTCTGGAACACATTCGATTTCATCAAGCTCGGTTTAGCTGGAACAGCTCAAAGCAAATATGACTGGAAAGTACAATTAAAGCTGTTTTTTGACGAGATTCCGAAAAACAGCAAAACGAAACCGGTCGTGGTCTCCTATCTTGATTTCAAATCCAGCCAATCCCCCAGCCCAACTGACTTAATTGAATTCGCAAACTCGCTGGATCCGTGCTCAACAATCCTGTTTGACACGTTCGATAAATCAAAAGATTCACTGACCATCCAAAGTTTGGCCGGCCTTAAAGAACTTATCGCAAAAGCAAAATCCCATGCACTCACCACGGTTTTAGCCGGCTCGATTACATCAGATTGCTTGGCTGACGCTTTAACTGCCCAACCAGACTTAATTGGTGTCCGCGGAGCCGTTTGCGACTCTCAAAGAACTGGCTCAATAGCTCCCGAGCGGCTTAGCGAATTCGTCCGCGTTTTACAACAAGCGAATCGGAATCGCACTTCGAAATAGCAAAATTCAAATTGAAGCGGATTTTGAAAAAAAACGGCGTTCGCAGAAAAAATTGTTGACATTGTAACCAACAGCCTCATATTGGACTCCAACAAGTGTGAGGCAAGGCGTGCCTCCGTTTTTCGAAATTTGAATCCGCTGCAACTTCGGTGAAAGGGATTCGGTTTCGTCGACTGCCGGCGTTGGATTTCCAAGGATTTGCAGTGTAATTACAACCCGACAGCACAAAACAACTTATTCATGGATGGCTTTAGAGGCAGAAATGCCACAATTCGTAACGATTGATCTAGAAAGGAATTTGTTGTGCCAGAATCGGTATTAGAAGCAATCAGACACGGACAATGGGACTTTGAGCCAAGTGAAGTCAATGTGGAAGAGTACAACTGCACTGCCGCTCTTCCAGGTTCGACTGAAAAAATAACTGCGCTCGCGGCACGAGCCGAAGAGGGATTACCTCTATGGCACCCGGCTGACCGACGAAGCTTCGATGACTCTGAAGACGCTTTCAAATAGCGTCCCTGTAGATCCGCTGGGTTGAATTCTAAAATCAACCGAAAGAATTAGTCGGTTCGATATGAGAATTTGAGGAAACTTCGTTCTCGACTTCCTTAACCAAGCTTAACTCGTTAAAACTCGATCCACGGAATCTATTTTCTATTGAATCTGCGAAAATGACCTGAAGTCGTCTATCTATGTGTCGAACAAGTCATAAGTGGCCAACAATTGTAATGAGAGACGAATGGCAAAATTTAACGTTGCTGTGCCGCACGGCGCACCGAGGCAAACTGCAGTTACGAAACTAAGAAGTTTTGCTGATCAAATCCGAGACAGTTCTGCAATCGAAGTAACAGACGTTCAAGAGACTTGGGACGAAAATGGAAACCTTGAATTTTCCTTCAAAGCGATGGGAATGAGCATCTCAGGCAAGATGGCGGTCTGCGAGGAAAATGTGACCGTTGCGGGCACAATCCCATTTGCAGCACTTCCCTTTCGTGGCGCAATCGAAAGTCAGATTGCCGAAAAAATTCGCGAAGCCATGGGCTAACCCCCATCCAGTATCTCCTTGATTCAATCCCAATCGATGAATCCCTGGTGCTTAATTTACGAGAACCACATGAATCCTGAGGAAATTTAGGGACTTTTAAACTTGGGGGCTGTCGCTGGAATTCGCCCCCGGACCGAAGCGAATCTTAGTGCCGGGTTTCCCCCTATTAAGTTTTTAAAGCATGGAGGGCAAATTTCGATCGGAAACGACAGTCGCTGCTCAGTAAACCTAAAAGAAGAATTGCGCTGGGTCGAATATGGCCAAAGACTGATCAGCGGACAGTGGCGGGCGAGCCATCGGGATCAAGACAGGAAGACTCGCTGTAGGCTACCACGCTGATCTTTTAATTTTATCCTACGATTTCTAACGTATTAAAATACCGAATACTGGATCGATTTATTTTCCTCAACACAGGGTGTCCAATCCAACAGCGGATGCTTGGAGGTGAGTGGATTGAAAAAAAAACTCACCGAACAACTTCGTGGCTCAAGAATTGCCTTCAATCAACTGCACCAAACTTTTTTTAAAGGATCTTGATTTTTAAATTGGACATGGGGAATGACTTGGTGTCAGTATCGAAAGCAACGGTCAATATTTTTGAGCTCAATCCTGAATACAAGTTGGGTTCCCAACGGGACTTGTTACAATGATGTCCTTACCAGCAATGCAAGTCTTCTGAACCTCAATATGCTAAAGCGAATCTGGCAACTAATTAAGATGACGTTTTCGATCTGGGGAGAATCGAATGCATCCCGAATGGCAGCCGCGTTGTCTTACTATACGATGCTTTCGCTTGCGCCTTGCCTGATGATGGCGATTGCCATTGCCGGCTACATTTACGAGGACTCCGTTGTCGAAAATGAAATCATTCGACAAGTCGAACTGATCTCAACACCTGAAATTGCAGAGACTGTCAAAGGGTTGATTCAACGAGCCTCTCAACCAAGATCCGGCATCGTAGCGGGCACCATCAGTGTTTGCGTTCTAGTCTTTGCTGCCTCTGGAGTATTCACCCAGCTTTATGACACGTTCAATCGCATCTGGGGAGTCTCCTATCAAGGGCTTGAGGGACTTTTGTTTACCATTCGAAAACGATTGATTGGGGTTGGCATGGTGCTCGTCGTTGGCATCATGCTTATCGGAGCACTAATTACTGACTCGATCATGGCCTATATAAGTACGATGGTAGAGGGCTACCCGCAATTGGTCACATGGCTGAGCCTATTCGACCGAAGCCTCTCCTACCTACTGATGCCTCTCGTATTCACTCTTATGTTTTGGTTTTTCCCTGCCACAAAAATCCATTGGAAAGACGTTTGGCCAGCCGGCATTTTGACGGCAGCTTTGATCGCGGGCAGTCGTTACCTAATTGGTTTCTATCTTAAATTTTCGACTACAAGCGAGGTCTATGGTGCGATGGGCTCACTCGTCGTCATTCTAATCTGGGTCTATATCACCGGTTTGATAGTCTTTTTCGGAGCCTCATTCAGTCATGCCTGGGCAGATACTTTTGGCTCACGAAGTAAATTCCTAAAACCCAAAGCGACCGATCAATCGGAAATCGCCCCGTAAACGCTGCCATTAGTTAGCTCCCAATTGCTCCCTCGCTTTGTTTTCCAAAGAGGCTGGCCAATCTAAAGCCCGTCTCTCTGCAGCGTCCCCTCAGTTGGCACCCTCAAATTTTAGTCTAGCAATACAAGATGCCAAGATCGGGCGTAGTGCAAAAATTGAATTACAGGTACGATGGGAGCCTTGTTTGGTAGGTTATTTCGTCTCCCTCAAAACACTAAGGTCAATTTCGACCGAACGAGGGTCCTCAACCATTTCCTGCCATTAAAATTACTCTTAGTTAGCAAATATATTTTCAGGTAGATCGGTCTATGGAAGCCGGAATTGTTGGATTGCCCAACGTAGGAAAAAGCACCTTATTCAACGCTCTCACTCTCTCCAAAGCCGCAGCGAGTGAAAACTACCCTTTTTGTACGATTGAGCCCAACGAAGGGATGGTAAGCGTTCCAGATGACCGACTTCAAAAAATCACGACCTTCATTACCCCACAAAAGGTCATACCAGCGACTCTCAAGCTGGTCGACATCGCAGGAATCGTCAAAGGTGCAAGCGAGGGTGAGGGGCTAGGTAATAAATTCCTCAGTCATATCCGACAGGTCGATGCAATCCTTCAGGTCGTCCGTTGTTTCGAAGACGATGACGTGATCCACGTTAGTGGAACAGTTGACCCCTTAGCAGATATCGAAACCATTGAAATGGAGTTGATGCTGGCGGATATTGAAACGCTCCAGAATGCAGAATCGAAGGCAGCAAGAAATGCGAGGTCCGGTGACAAGGAAGCCAAACTATTACTCAGCGTGATCGAAAAATCCCTGAAGCACCTTGAATCAGAAAACCCTCTCCGCAGCCTTTCGCTGCCTGACCCCGAAGCGAAGGCAATCAAAGCCTACGGCTTGCTCACGGCCAAACCAATCCTATACATTGCCAACGTCGCCGAAGATGACCTGGAAGGTCAATCACCGCTGGTTCAGAAAGTACGTGAATACGCGGAAAAAGTAAATGCTGGATTGGCAATCGTTTGTGCAAAGATCGAAGCAGAAATTGCGGAACTAGAAGTAGAAGATCGATCTGAAATGCTGGAAGCAGTTGGCCTTCAGGAACCAGCACTCGACAATGTCGCCCGGGAAACCTACCGCACACTCGGCCTGCAAAGCTATTTTACTGCTGGTGAAAAAGAAGTGCGTGCGTGGACCATTCACAAAGGATTTACCGGACCGCAGGCCGCTGGCGTCATTCATACGGACTTTGAACGCGGCTTTATTCGCGTGGAGGTCTATTCCCTTGATGACCTTGAAACTTACAAAACTGAAGTCGCCATTCGACAGAACGGTAAATTAAGAGTCGAAGGGAAAAATTACGTCGTACAGGATGGTGACATTTGCCACTTCCTGTTCAACGTTTGAAACAATCCATCTTGTTGAAAAATTCAAAAACTGCTCAATTCAACGGAGTCATTTTCGCCGAATGTGAGTCAAACATGCCTGCAACTTTGCCACCGCTACTTCGCCAATCTAAGTCGACCGAAATCCTTGGAGTCGACGTTCATGCAGTTCACAAAAGCGCAACGATGTTTTTGTATCATTTTTTTAAGCAACTTTCGGAACAACACGGCTTTCAATATTTCTCTGAAAACAACAAACCGGCGAATGATGGAAAATTACTCGCCAGCAATCAAGAAAACTTTTGCCGCTGCCCTATTCGAAATTTTGAGCCAATTGAGTCGCCATTTGATCACCCTATAAAAAGCCATCGCATTTTTCACATTCGTGATCCCCGCGACATCTTAGTTTCTGAGTATTTTTCATTTGGCTGGATTCATCCAACGGAAAACTCAGAGTTGGACCAAGTTCGAAAATCACTACAAAAGATGTCCATTGACGATTATGTCCTCCACCATTGCACCCAGCGAGAATACCCTTTGGACAAAAGATATTCGTCCTTAATTGAGAGAGCACTTGATCCTGAGCGTGAAATCGTCGTCACCTATGAGACCATGGTTACAGACTTTCCTAAATGGCTGTCCCGAGTCGTTCCTCTTTTTGGCATTCGCTATTCAAAACTAGCAGTACTGCAATTGGCATGGCGGTATCGCAACGAATTCAAAACGAAACAAGAGACAATGACGCACAAACGCTGCATCACGCCAGGCGACCATCGAAGAAAGTTAAAACCGGGGACCATTGATGCGCTCAATCAGCGATTTGAGTCAATTCTCACCAAATTCGGATACGAATTTTAGCTCTACCCAGATCGACCAAGATAGCGATCGAAAAAAATTGCTACCACCTATCTTAGATTCGCAATCAACAAAACATTAGCAATCGTTTATCGATACATAGAAAAGAGTAGGGCTGGCAGGACTCGAACCCGCGACAAAGGGATTATGAGTCCCCTGCTCTAACCAACTGAGCTACAGCCCCTCTTATGGTCTAAAGCCTAATAGATGTTTGAAATCGGTTCAATCGGCAGGAATATTTAATTCTTGTATCGAATTCCCCTGAACTAATTTTTCGCTCGAAATCGACGCCAACGAACTCAGTCGCCAAGCATCCTTTATTCAACGGTCACGCTTTTGGCTAAGTTCCGAGGCTTATCCACATCACAGCCCATTAACAACGCAATGTGATAGGAGAGCAATTGAAGGGGAATAGCGGACACAATCGGCTGGAGGTATTCCACCGTTTGCGGAATATATATTACGTCATCTGCAACTTCCGCAATCCGCTCATCTCCCTCGGCCGCAACAGCAATCACAGGCCCTCCGCGAGCTTTAATCTCCTCAAGATTCGACATTACCTTTTCATAGATAAAACCCTGCGGCATTACAAAGACGCTAGGAGTCTGCTCATCGACCAAAGCAATCGGCCCATGTTTCATTTCAGCCGCTGGATAGCCTTCAGCGTGAATATAACTGATTTCCTTTAATTTCAGCGCCCCCTCCAAAGCGGTGGGGAAATTATAGTGCCGGCCCAGATAGAGAAAGTTATTGCAATCCTGATACTTTCTAGCAATCGATGCAATATGATCATTTTGCTGTAAAGCCAGTTCAACCTTATCAGGAATTTCTTGAATTCTGCTAATCATCTTACGTCCACGGTTGTAACTTAAATGACGCAAACGACCGAGATAAAGTGCCAACATCACGAGCGCCATGCACTGCGAGGTATAGGCTTTAGTTGAGGCAACACCTATCTCCGGACCAGCGTGCAAATAGATCCCTCCATCAGCTTCTTGAGCAATGCTACTTCC
>CALKNI010000128.1 GCA_938091115.1 uncultured Pirellulaceae bacterium
TTTGACTTCCCCAGTTTAAGCGAAACTCCCTCAGAAATAAAATAAAACCTCTGAGAATCGGCTGTTAATATTTCCACTATGCGACCCATTTTAAGTAGATCCGCCAAGTCCAATATTTTTAAGGCAGTTTTACTGTTGAGATTATGGATTGCTGGTCTGTTTTTGTAGTTTCATCCAGGGTTTTAAAAAAACAGGCCCTCTAGGGTGAGAAAAGCCACCGCAAAAGTTGAACGGGTCGACTGGGAGCTACAGTGAGGGCAGTTGGGTTTCGAAACAAGTTACAACCAAACGGGGGCGTTTCGCATAACGGGGGCGTTTTGCATAAGAACAAATCGGAAACTTGCGGTAATGTTAGAATTGATTGACGAAGACGCGATCGTTTAGAGAGCCAGAATCAGTTTCTTTGGCTGAGATTTATTACTCTCCGATGAGTTTTTCTGTTGCGGGGTGTGGAGAGTTAAGGTTGTATCTTAAAAAAGACCGCGGGTGATCGAATTTGAAAGCCTACGGACTGGTCCAAGCAGCCGGGAGCGTTAAACTCAAATTTTCGCGAGCGAGTTATAGGATGTGATTTAGATGCACACGATTTTGTTTGATATTGATGGCACACTGTTGAGATGCGGTGGTGCTGGTTTAAGGGCGATCGGTCACGTGATGGGGCAGATGTTTGGAGTTGAGGAGTTGGAGAAAGTTCCCGTTCACGGTCGCACGGATGAAGGAATATTAAATGACTTGTTCGAACAGTCGTCGCTTGTTTTTGATGATCACCGGGATGAATTTAATCACAAATACTGGGCGAAACTAACTGAGACGCTGGGCGATAGCCCGAGCTACCTGTTACCCGGAGTCCCGGGACTACTCGAGCATTTGGCTTTGAGAGACGATGTGGCGTTAGGAGTATTAACCGGAAACTCCGAGCGTGCAGCGGAAGTAAAACTGCGGCACTTTAATTTGGATCACCTTTTTAAATTTGGAGGGTTCGGAGATTTTCACTCGGATAGAAACGACGTTGCAAGACTAGCCCTAGCATCGGCTCGTGGTTTCCTTGGAGAATGTTTTGATGCGTCGAGATTGTGGGTCGTTGGAGATACCGTTAACGATATCGTTTGCGCCCGGGCAATCAAGGCCAAGGTCGTTGCAGTGGAAACCGGTGGTGCCTCGATGTCGGAATTGGTAGCCGCCGCTCCCGATTCGGTTCTGAAATCTCTGGGAGATCGTCGCGCGTTTTTTGAGATACTCGGGCTCGATTAGCTCACCTACTAGGCTAGATTGAACTAATGCTTTTCGACTTTGTCGGACTCATCGCGTTTGGAGACTATGCGTGTTGCGGTAGTTTCCGGGGAAAAGGAATTCGTTCCCGTGGCGGCAATCGTCGACCGGTGTCCTCTGCCCAAATGAAGCGTTCTTCTTTGGAGGCGTAAAAACGAAGCCACGACTCTTCATCCTCAACAATGTCGAGGCATTGCCATTTTAAGACCTTCCCAGAGAGAACAACTTTCTTTTCCTGGGCTGGTAGGATGTCACGGGCGATTAAGCAATAAAGTTGTCGATCCGATAGGTGGTCAGTGTGCACCAGAACGATGTTCTTTTCAAACAGACGTCCAATGATCTGGTGCAGTTGCTGGTTGATTTCTATCTCGGAAAACGATTGATGATCAGGCATCGCAAGTGGTGGATCAAACCATTGTGCGATCGGAAGGACCGGAGCCTTTTCCCAGGCGAGGAGCGATGTTAGGAATTCGTTCTCTTTCCTGACGGACATTTTGTCGAGATCAACTAGATAAACTGACTCATCAAGAAATGGTTCCATCTCGTCACGCAATCGCGCGTTCTGCATCAAGAGATCAATTTCGGACATTGTCATGGTTACTTTATTAATTGGCCGTTTGCATTGTGGTCAGCTAACCGCATCGGTAGTAAACGCGGCGTTATCCAGCAGGAGTGAGCTGTTGTGAGACGGTCTCGTGCCCTGAGGGTTGGGAACAATCTAGCAATCGCGGCTGTTGATTCAATCATCAACTTAACCGAATGTCAAAAAAATAGCGGGAGATTTAATTTCAAAAATGCATGATCCGCATTGACCGCATTGTTTAACAATTACGATCCTTCGAACCGCTCCTGGCGGTCTAAAAATGCCAGCATGCCATCGCGCATTCAACTCTTGCAAGGATTCGGTGCCAATCAATACGAGCGTCGTGGTCTTTGGGAAACCGGTTTCAAAAAAGGCAGCCGGTCAAATTGTTGCAGCAAGTTCCACGCTAAGTCAGCCACAAACCCTATGTTTTTGGGAAGCCGAGTGTTAGTTGAGCGTCTTCTTCCTCTGCTGACGGGTTAAGTTCTTTATAGAGCAAACTGGGTTGGATGTCGGTATTGTTTTGATATTTGTTGCTCTGGTATTCTTGGATTGCCCCGGCAATTTGATGATAAAATATTTGGCAAATCGCAACGCCTGGATAAATCTTGACTGGTTGGACCGCGAACATTTCCAGCGTCCAGAAGCCTTTGAATCCAACGTCGCCGAAACCAGCAGTAACATGCACAAATAGTCCTAAACGCCCGATCGATGAACGTCCCTCTATCATGGGGACGAGGTTGTGCGTTTCTGTTCGCTCAACGGTACGACCAAGGTAAAGGCGGTTCGGTTCGAGCACTAAACCCGATTCGGGAATCACCATTCTGCGGACGCGATTGCTTTTTCGCATGTCCAAGACGACCTCTTCGTAGGTCACTACATCGTGGTGAAGCGTGAGGTTGTAGCTGTTGGGGTTAATGTTGTCGGGATTGTATGGATCAATCTCGATGTTCGTGCCAAGGTTTCGTTTAATTTCTTCGCCGGAAAGAATCATGGTTTTCGCTTTCGTGGCAGGAGATATCCATTGCGTTCCGAGGCATCCATCACGGAGTACGTTTGGGAACGGTTAGCCCTCGTGGCCCAACGTTTTGGATTGTGTTTGCCTATACAATTAATGTCAAGTATCCGAAGCGAAAACATTACTTTGATTTCGAAAATCGAACCGCTCAAGTTTCATTGGCTTAGAAATTCATGAGGCCAAATTGCTTTAAGGAAGTTTTGAAAGCCACTAGTTAAAATCCAAAAAATTGGACGATTCTTGATTAGGGGGAATCGGATTCCACGCAAGATTGCAATTTTTAGTCTTAGGGCTTACTCTTAGTTAGTAAAGTTGCCGATTAGCGGGCATAGAAGAGACGTTGTTAGCGGTCAAAATTAAGAATTCAGGATCCAAAATGAGCCAATATCCCAATCATTCTGATCAATTTTTTCCAACGACCTCAGCCGAGATGGCTGCTGCGGATGAAAGGGCGACGTTCATACGCCGAACTTACGTCCACTTGTTGGGAGCGATTCTGGCCTGTATCGCAATCGACACGGTAATTTTAACGGTCTTTTATGAGCAAATCGGTGGGATGCTGCAGGGTTTGGGGCAGATGATGTGGCTCGTTGTCCTGGGTGGATTCATGTTGGTTAGCGTTGTGGCTGACCGCTGGGCTCGCAGTGATACCTCGCAGGGCATGCAGTATGCCGGCCTGGGGCTGTATGTTGTGGCAGAAGCTTTAATTCTTATACCGCTGTTGTTTATTGCCCAGACGATAGCTCCTGGGGCAATTCAGTCGGCGGGGATTGTGACCACGTTTGTCTTTGGTGGCTTGACCGCCACAGTTCTGGTAACAAAAGCGGATTTCTCGTTTCTCAGGTGGGGGATCGCTGCCGGTGGCATAATTGCGATGGGCTTGATTGTCGCATCCGTCTTTATGGGAGGATTGTCCCTCGGCCTTTGGTTCTCAGGAGCGATGGTTTTGCTTGCCTGTGCGTCGATTCTTTACAGCACTTCGAACGTTCTCAAGTACTATCGAACTGACCAGTACGTTGCTGCATCGTTAACATTGTTTGCGTCCGTTGCCCTGCTCTTTTGGTACGTCTTGCAAATTTTTATATCGTTACGCGATTAATTCGAATTTGGATATCGCACGGAAAAACTTTTTCCTTAGTTAATGGGTTCTCCAATAAAGTCCGAACATTCTCTGCCAGAAGATTTTGGCAACGTCGTCCGCCTGTTCCCGCTGCCCAATGTCGTGTTGTTTCCCGGCATTGTGCAGGCGCTGCAGCTTTTCGAACCTCGCTACAAAGCGCTTGCTGAGGATGCGCTCGAGTCCGATCAGCTGATCACCATGGCTCTGATCGATTCGCAATGGAAAACGCACCAGGGTGATGTGCCATCCATCGCGAAGACCGTTTGCATCGGTAAGATTTTGTCGCATACCAAACTGGAGGATGGTCGATACAATATTTTTTTGGTCGGAGTGAATCGAGCGGAAGTCGTTTCTGAGTTAGTTACGGAGACTCGATACCGAATGGCCGAAGTTCGGTTAATAGAGGAACAGTGGTCTCAGGAGCATGATTTAACGGCATTAAGAACTAAAATCTGTGCCAAATTCCGTAAGCTGGCGAGTTATCGTTCTGGTTGGCATCAGGATGCACTCGAACAATTTCTTGGAGAGGATTTGCCACTCGGCCAGCTAATCGACATGGTTTGCTATTCCTGTGGAGCTGGAATTGCCGAGCAGCGACAGGTGCTGGAGACCGTGGATTTGGATGAGCGTGGCCAGTTGGTGCTCGATATTTTAAACGGGCAAATAAAAGTGTCGGAAAGCGAGCAGGGAGCGACGCAAGATTTTCCACCTAGTTTTAGTCTTAACTGACGTGAACAAGGTGTTCGCAGGGTTCTGGTAGGTTTTATTTATTTTTGATGGATGCAAATATGGTGGTCTCAATCGAGTATTGCGAGTCCTGAAACTATCTTCCTCAAGCTACCAGTTTGGCAGCGGTCATTAAGTCAGCTTTGGATGCCGAGGTTCAATTGCTTCCATCGAGCGGTGGTTGTTTTGAGGTGGTTGCCGATGGTGAACTAATTTTCTCCAAGTACCGCGTCGGACGCTTTCCTAACGATGAAGAAGTTTTGCGTGCACTCAACGGCTAGTCCCCTCACCATTCAAGAATTCCAAACTTGCTTCTCCGTGGTGCGTTTTTTTGTAGGTGCTGCAGTTTGGCTCAAAGGGCTTGGTAATTGAAAATAATTGATGGATAACTCGAACTCCTCTGTTGTTTTTGAGACTCCGCGTCTTTGGGTTGGGGATTGGCATCCTGGGCTCGCAAAGGCGGCGTTGGAGATTTATGGAGACCCTGAGGTTACCAAGTGGATTGGCGGGGAAACGCAGACTTGCCTCGCGGGGATGAAGGAACGCATTGCTGGGTTGGTGGAAAGAAATCAGAAATTGCCCAACGTCTGGGGGAGTTGGCCAGCATTTTTGAAACGGAACAATCAACTGGTCGGCGCGATGTTGATGAAGCCTCTGCCTGATGGAGCTGGAAATTTCACTGAAGAAATTGAAGTCGGCTGGCATCTTGCACAGGCACACTGGGGCAAGGGATATGCCACAGAGGGTGGTTGGAAAATGATCGAATTGGCGTTCGAAGTTCAAGATTTGCAACAAATTCATGCTGTGACTGGACCCAAAAACCTGAGATCCCAAAAGGTCGCCCGCCGACTGGGGATGAAGCCTCAGGGGCTCACGGATAAGTACTATGGTCAAACGGTGGACTTGTTTAAAATCACAAGCGAAGAGTGGTCGGCGAAGAGAGCTGAGTGAAAAAACGTTTTGAAAATTTATACATGTGAGGGTGAAGTGAATAACGAATTAAAGCCGTGGGAAGTCGAAATGTCAGCGGAACGTTTTGAGTTAATGCGTAAGATTCTCGACGCCCCCAGTCCGATCGGTTTAGAGGCGGCAATGACAAGGGGCGTGCTTGAACCGCATATGAAAAGTTTCATGCCTGCGGACTGGAAGATTCATACGTTCAAAGGAAACGCGGGGATTGTTCTGGACACAAGACCCGATGATGAAGATGCGTTTTCAGTCATGGTTATTGGGCATGCTGACAAAATTCGAATGCAGGTGAGAAGCATTGGTGAGGATGGAAAAATCTGGGTGAATTCTGATTCTATGTTACCCACAACATTGATCGGGCATAAAGTAAAGTTGTTCAGTGAGCACCCGGAAAATCCGGGTGAATGGCGAGTGATTCGCGGGGGCACTATTGAGGCGATTGGTGCAATTCATTTTGCTGACCCGAAACTACGTAGCGGGGATGACGGAATCAAAACAAAGATGATGTATCTGGAACTTCATATTCATGGCGAAGATAAAAAAGCTCAAATCGAAGCGCTTGGAATTCGACCCGGTGATCCGATCCTGTACGATCGCCCAATCGAGCCGGGGTTTGCTCCGAACACGTTCACCGGGGCTTATCTTGATAACGGCCTGGGTTGTTTTGTTACCGCAGAAATTGCGAGACTGATGGCGGAAGCGGCACCAATGGAAAATATTCGCTATCTTGGTGCGATGGCTTCACATGAAGAAATCGGCCGTTTCGGAAGCCGTGTTTTGGCGAAAGAGTTCAGTCCCGATGTTACCATCGCAGTCGATGTTGCCCATGATTTTACGGCAGCGCCCGGAATTGGAGATCGCCGCTATGAGCCCGTGGCGATGGGGGACGGTTATACGCTGACTCATGGAGCAATCACGAGCGCTGCACTTAATTCGTTGTTGACTGAGGTCTCTTTGAAACACGGAATTCCTGTGCAGCACGAATTGGCTGGACGGGATACGGGAACTGATGCGATGGCTGCTGTTTTTGCAGCAGTTGATTCGGCAAGTGCATCGATTGGTTTTCCAATTCGCAATATGCATACGATTTCAGAGTCTGGTCATACGGGTGATGTCGAAGCCGCCATTCACGCAATTTATCAAACGCTTGTAACAATGAGCGAAATGAATGAGGGACGTGGAATCAGCGGTGATGATTTGCGGGATCTTCATCCTCGGCTTGATAATGCGGATGCGCTACTGCACCACCCTGCTCCTGAGAAGGCAGAAGATTAAAGATTTGAGGCGAACTGGTTTAGCCAGGCTAACCATTCTGATCAAGTTGACCTAGTCGGTGATTGATCGCAATTTTTGGTTATGCTGTGGAAGAAGGATGTTGCAATGGTGAGTGTACGGTTGCTTGGCAAAGGTGTTTTCAATCCGAAGTTGACCAGATTGAGGAGTATTGGCGATGAGAATCAACCCAGTTTCAGTATTTCGATTATGTCTATTGATTTTGTTGGTTTGCCTGGCCAGTTTCCCGATTTTTGCTTTGGAGGGCGGTTCAGGTATTGAGGTCAATCGGCTTCAACAGTCACAAAAGAAGACTAATGTTGTGGTCATCTTGGGGGACGACTGGTCCTGGCCACACGCATCTATTCTTGGAAATTCAGTTGTAAGGACACCCGTTTTTGACCGCATTGCACGTGAGGGCGTGTTGTTTGAAAACGCATTTTCCAATGCACCGTCCTGCACGCCGGCTCGTTTTGCGTTTTTAACAGGGCAGTATCATTGGCGTTTGAAAGGTGCAGAACGACTAGGTGGTTCCTTGCAGGCAGATGTTCCGGTCTATCCGGATCTTCTGGCTCAAGCTGGGTATTTGGTTGGGTTCTCGAGAAAGGGAGCGGAGCCAAGTCAGCATTTGTATCGAGGGAATGATCCCTGCGGTAAACGCTATGAAAATTTTGATCAATTTCTTTCAGCCCGAAAACTAGACCAGCCATTTTGTTATTGGTATGGGGCTGGGGAACCGCATCGCCCCTACCCTTGGCGTTCGAGTGAATTGAATGGCATGAAGATCGCGAAGGAGGATGTGCCTGCGTGGCTTCCCAATTCACCAGACGTGCGGACGGATATTGGTGACTACTTTTTGCGTATCCAAAAGCTCGATCAGTATGCGGGAGAGGTTGTTGATCGTTTGACCGAGATAGGAGAACTGGATAACACCCTGTTGATTATGACGGGCGACAACGGGATGCCTTTTCCGAGAGCCAAGGCGACGCTTTATGACGCTGGAACGCGCGTCCCGATGGCCATTCGCTGGGGAGGTAATCTTCATCCCAATCACCGAGTTTCAGATTTCGTTTCATTCGTCGACATGGCTCCTACGATTCTCGATGCTTGTGGAATCGATATTCCCTCGTTTGTCAGTGGCGGTTCCTTACGCAGCCAGTTGGAATTAGAGCAAGGCAACTGGAGTGACTTAAAACGAAATTCGGTTTTAACCGGTCGGGAAAAGCACGTGTATTACTTGCCCTCTCGAGCGTTGCGGGATGCTGAGTATTTATACATTCGAAATTTTTCTCCCGCGAGTTGGGAACAGGGGCAGCAAGCTGGGAAGCAACCTCATTACGATTTTAAAAAGACGCCATGGCCAACCCAACCGCCGGCATTCTCGTTTGATGTGGACCCATCGCCGAGTAAGCAGTGGATGTTAGAAAATGAAGAGAAACCAGGTGTCGGAAAATTGAATCAGTTGGCATTTGGTGAGCGTGATGATGAGGAGCTCTATGAGTTGTCATCTGATCCGGATCAATTGGTGAATTTGGCAAACTCCCCCGAATATCGAGAGGTGCGTGACCGAATGTCTGCGGAGTTAACTGAGCGGTTGCGGGGGACTAATGATCCTCATTTTAAGTTGGAAAGTCATGCGAGTTTCGATGTTCAGGGATGGAAGGTGAATCTTCACGATCGACTTTGGCAAGAGTCTCCCAGTAAGACTAAGCGGATGTTGAAATTACTTTCGCAGCAATTGGCCAGGCTGGTTGCCGTCGTTCCGGATAAAGCTGTGAGGCAATTGCGGGCGGTTTCCATCTGGGTTAATCCGCCCTACCCCGGTGTGCGTCCCGGAGCTGAGTACCACGGGAATCGTGGCTGGTTAAAAAATAATGGGCGAGACGTACGGATGGGGAAATCGGTAGAGATCACCAATGTTGATAATTTCGAGTTTGAAAATATTCGGATGCCCTATTTGATGTTGCATGAATTGGCACACGCGTATCACGATCAGGTATTAGGGTTTGGTAACTCAAAAATCCGACGTCAGTACGAAACCGCACGTGATTCGGGTAGCTATGAGTCGGTTAAGAGGTTCACCGGGCGAAAGATTATCAATGACAAAGCGTATGGGATGAACAACGGCAAAGAATATTTCGCTGAATCAACGGAAGCTTTTTTTGGAAAGAATGATTTTTTTCCCTTCAACAAAGAAGAGCTTAAAGCACACGATCCCAAGATGCATGATCTCTTAATTGAGCTTTGGGGAGTGAGTACCGGCGTCACCGAGGCCAATGACTAAGGCGGCGAATGTTGCTTCGCCTTGCGGTGGGGCTACCGGCCCTCATAGGAACAGCTAAGCTTCCGCGATTACTTCGTCGAGAATTTGCGAAAATTGTTTGCTCGTGAATTCCATTCGCCCCGAAGCAACAGCACACAGTCGTTTTTCAGGCTCGGCCATGACACCATCAATGGCCATTAAGCGAATCATTTCCTTGAGCATCACGACTCGGTCTTCCATTTTCTCAGGAATCTTTACAGAGAACCCTTCGGTTGAAATGCCAGCAAGCGCGGCTTCAAACTCTTCACTTGGAATGTTCCAGCATTCTGCTCGCTGAACCAGAAAACGAATCTCTTCATCAGTAAACTTGTTATCAATAGCTGCAAGATGGACGAGGCTATGGAAGAGTTCAATGTTATTCATTAGATCAAAAGACTTTAATTTGGGGTATTAAACTTTGCGGATGAAGTCTGCAGCATAGCTGCGCACGTCCTTGCCGTTAAGTACATGTACCATTCGGAGTTGTTGAACGGTCGAATCACTAAACCGAGACAACGGGATGTGAACCAGTTTTTTCTTAAATTTCTTGGCTAGTTGCCGCCACGCTACGCCGGGTGGCGAGGGGCTTACCAAGGCTATGTTTGGGCAACGGCTGTGGAGGCAAGCAGCGGCCAATAGGCGTTCTTCGAGCGTTGTGGCAAAATCCAGTCGTGGATCCTGCCAAATATCGTGAATTGCGATCGGTGGGTAGAGAAATAGTGCTCCCCCGTAATTAGCCAAGCAAATACCGGGGCCGACGGGTTGGTCGGCAAAATCACTCGCAAAAAAAGCAAGCGTGGATTCATTTTTATGTTCTGCAAACCAGGTGGTTCGCCATGGGTATTCCCGTGGGTCAGCTGGCGAGTCGAAGAGCATCACCGAGCAGTCAAGTTTCCCGACCGACGGTGGAAGCACCTTCACGTAAATTTCTCCATTGTACCAATGGCGGACAGTATCTCGAATGTCGATTCCGTCTTTGATACTGGTCGTGAATTTTTCCGTTTGAACGAGGTCAACGCCCATCGCTTCTTTTGCGCGGTCAAAAACAGTCTGTCGGAAATTTTCAATTAGATCGTCCTCCGGCGGCCAGCTGCACTGTGAGTAAGGATCCCAGCTTTGCTGCCAGTCGACGATTTGATTTTCATCAGGGCGAGGAATTAACTCGATTTGACTTAACGAGACCGGCGGGCCGGGTAGGCGACTCACAACGTCGACGATTTCTTCACCAGGAAGCTCCGCTCGATCAATCGACATGCGTGCAGTTGGAAGACCGAGGTTTTTCGCAAAGCAAAACTGTTTTGATTTTTCCAGCACGTGGAGGGCGTAACCATCCCCCGCTACTTGCTGTGCTGCAGTAACAATTGTTGTTAACTGTGGTGTAAATCGATTGTCAATCAGTGTTAGATTGCGGATGTACTTCAGGCATTGGGATAGAATTTTGGGAGTTATCTTTCTCGCGCGACTTTTATATTCTGCTTGGTAGTCTTCCCTTGAGGCGATCAGAAGTTCCTTTAGTCCATCAATTGAAAGGTGTTCGTCATCATCCAGTTCCTGCCGAGCGTGTTCATACAAGCCGGTAATAAATGGCAATTCTCCCAAAAGGAAATACAGCGAGTCTAACGGCAGTTGGTAGTTCTCAGGTGTAAGTGAGTTTTCTTCCTGCGGCGGCGCTAAGTTCTTGTCGTGAAAGGCTTGGCGAATCCATGGGAAATCCAGAACACTTGTAACTAACAGAATATTTTTATAATCGATGCATAACTCCCGCACTTTCCAAGCTTGGCAAGCAATTCGGGATTTCCACTGAGGTTCAGTTGAGGCCGTGATGTGGGGGACAATCGCGGCTGTGAATCTCTCGATAGGCAGTTTTTTTAATGCGTAGGCATCGGGAAGTGAGCGAGTATGTGGGTGGTAGCAACCGGTTTCGAGATCAATGAATTTCCTCGGAATATGATCTCCCATTGCAGTGCGGATGGCAGCAATCACGCCTTGGCAGGGGTCAATCGGAACATAGCTTGCCCCTGGCTCAAATTCTTCCGCGTCCTCGTCAGTCGAGGATTCTGAACTTTCAGACTCTCCGGATACTGATTGATTTTCAGGAGTCCAGGCCGTCTGGTATTCAGGCAAGTCTTTTTGAAACACGATGCTCGGAGTTGGCAGATTCAGGATCGCCTCTTCGACTGGCGTTTGAAAGGAGGGAGGAAGAGGAATGGCAACGCAGTCAAAATCATTTTTCAACATTAAGCGTCTGACTTCCCACGCAAAATCTCCGCTGCCATGAACAATGGGTAGGCAGGTGACACGGGAGCCAATTTTGAGCATTTCGTGAATCAAGTTTTACGCCTCGTCTTCATCTTCATCGTCTAAGTCATCGAGTTCATCAATGTTATACTGCTCAAGGTCTGGACGGAGAGGGTCGCCGGGGGAGAAGAAGAAATCTCCAAAACCCATCGGCAATGTCTGACCACCAAGCGTCTGCGTGCGTTGTTGGGAAAGTCGGTTGAGATCGAGCGCTTCTTCGCCAAGGCATTTTTCCAGTGCTTCTCGCCAGGCAACGTCAGTGGCCAGTGGATGTTCAGTCTCTTGAGCAATTCTCTTCATCGCAAATCTTAAAAGGTTAATCCCGTCTCGCGTTGAAAAGTCGAGCTTGAGTTCGTGAGATTTTTGTAAAAATTCAACAGTCATCGCAAGCATGTCATCGGCACAAAAAGGCAGGTGGTAACTCAGAATGTGTTTTTCATCCTCACGAGATGGAAACTTTAGTGTCAGCGTAGGTTGTAGGCGACTGAGGATGTAATCAGGGATTTCAAAAGTTGATTCATCTTGATTCATCGTCACAGCGCACCGGAAGTTAGGGTCAGCCTGAATGGTGACTCCGGCGACAATTGACTCGATGTATCGACGGTGGTCGAGCAGTGGTGCAAGGGAAGCCCATGATTTTTCGTTCATGCGGTTGCCTTCATCGAGGATGCAGACTCCTCCCCGGATCATTGCTGTAACTAATGGCGACGCGTGATAGGCAATGGTGCCATTTTCTGCCAGCACTGGCGTGACCAGAAGGTCTTCTGGACGGGTGTCCGCGGTGCATTGAAAGATATAAAGTTCCTGCCCTCGAACCTTCGTGGCGGCTGTTACCAATGCTGTTTTACCAATTCCAGGAGGGCCAATGATACGCGGGGTTAAAGGCGAATCGGCCTCGTTGATCGTGAGCCAACAGGCGAGAACCTGTTTTAAAATTTCGTGCTGACCGATCCACTCGCCGGAAGAATCGTGCGGATCTGAGAGCGTTAGATTAACGTTGTGGACGGATTGGGTTTGACCCATTTGAAATTGCCCTTGGAGTCAGAGGTGACTAGTTCGTTGATTAGTTGAAATGGGTCGACGAATTTGACAAATCAGTTGCCGACCGTTTCGATTCGTCAGAGTATCACTAATTGCAGGTAATCGACAGAGACGCTCTAGATAATTTTTTGATTTGTTCGGCTTCAATCACCTGAGATGTAGCAATTAAGCCGACCGTGCGGCGATGGCCTAACGGTTTTGCCAAATAGATAACGGCTTGAGCCGTGAACTTAGCCACCTGCTTAAGGCAATGGAAATGCCTATCTTTCCAATAACCTTAGTGGCAGTAAGGCAGTAACCAAAGTCGATGCAGCCCAATTAATGTGGCGGGTTTAGAACGCTTTCCCCCGATAAGGCCTTCAGGAATTCGACCAAGAAGCCGATCTCTTGCTCTGAAAGATTCAGGGGAGCCATTTTTTTATCGAGTGAGGGGTCGTCAGCCGCGCCGCCCCGATTGTAAAACTCGACAACTTCCCGAAGTGTTTTAACGCTGCCATCGTGCATGTAGGGCGCCGTGAATTCAATGTCTCGTAAGGTCGGTGTTTTGTACTGAAACTCGTGACTGGGGTTTTTCGTAGCTTCGAATCGACCCTGATCTCGATCGGGTTTACCAAATCCGACTCCAGTGTTGTGGAATGCCTCATCCGATAAATTTGAACCCGAATGGCATTTCCAACATCCGCCACGACTTTCAAAAATCCACAATCCCTGACGAGCTTCTTTTGACAAAGCTTCGTATTCAGCAGCACGGAAGCGATCGACTTTGGAATTACCAGAAGTAAGCGTTCGTTCAAAGCTTGCAATCGCCTTGGCGAGATTTTCTACGGTCACGGTCTCGGCGGTCGGTGGCTTTGAGTCACTTCCGAAAGCGACATGAAATTCTTGAACATATTCAGGGTTGTTTTTGATTTTTCCAATCACGAGTTCGACATCCCCCCCCAACTCAGTTTCGCTTTTAAGCGGGCCTAAAACTTGTTGTTCTAGGGTGTCGTCACGACCGTCCCATGAAAATTTATTTCCAAAGACTCGGTTGATGACCGAGGGAGCATTTCGCTTTCCAACTTTTCCTCCGACACCAACAGCAATCGGATCTGGGCTTGCGAAACCGTGATCTGGCTGGTGGCAACTGGCGCAAGATACCGTGCCGTCGGTCGACAAAATTGGATCAAAGAAAAGCTTGCGTCCTAATTTCACTTTTTCTAGCGTCGTCGCATTGTCAGCGGGAGCCTCGGGAATTCCGTTGAAGCCGCCGGGTATTTTCGTTGCGCTGATTTCTGCCGGTAGGCTATCGACCGGAAGTTTGGGGACTTTGCCCAACGGTTTGTCATCATCGTTGGCATGCTTGTCAGGTGTCGGTAGTGCCCACCCAAATACACTCGCCGCAGACAGAATGACTGCGACAAAAAGGAGCCCGCGAGAAAGCGTGGCTTGGTGTCGACCGAGGTTTGCAAAATACAATTTCATAGGATTTGCTCGAGGATGAACTGACACCATAAGTCTAGCGACTTTTTGGACTAAAACCAACAACTTCCGATAATGAATGTTTTTAAGGGGTCCGGAACTTGGGTTTGACTAAGCCTCCTCCAGTGTCCACGCGACAACTTTTGTGTGTCTGGCAAAGTGAAGCAAAGGGGCTTGGCTAGGGAGTTGGACCCCCATCCAATCCGTCATCGTGTTCTCGCGAATAATCGCTTGGGCTTCGTGTAGCTGCCAAGGTTCATGGTCGATTTCGCCTCGGAAGATCTTTCCCTGTTTGTTGGCAGAATAAAGACAATACCGCGAAGTCAAAAATTCTTCGAGTGAGCCTTCGGATGCCCGAAAAGATTTGCCAATGGGGCGGTAATCAATTTTGAACTTAGCGGGAAGTTCACCCTGGTGAGTACGGACTGAGCGGTAGCCAATCCACTGGCCCTTATTTTTTTTGTGACAATCACCAACCACAATTTTTGCATCCATGTAGGGTAGATGGAAGAATTTTCGAGCAATGCGAACTGCAATCGGATTCGTCGCCTCAAGACAAAAGAACCAAACTCCGGGTTTTCCATTAATTGTCACATAGGTACGGACGTTCAGTTCAGGAAAGCCTGACATGAACGGTACATTCGGGACGTAGCGGGGGGCAACCCCCGACATTTTAAAGGGGACGACACCCAACCACGCGGAACCATCGAACGTATCGATCTCAAGGCCGTCGGGTATCAATCTCTGAAGGGCATCCTTTTCGATCTTCCAATGCATGAAAAGTAAGTCATGCCACTGCATTCGCATGGCCCAACTGCGATCGGGGCGCGACCACCGCCGGTCGCTCGCCGTCTGCTTTTCTAATACCGTCGTAATCGGCTTCTCCTTGAAAAATACCGAGGTATTTACCGTTCTTCTTTTGCCACGCTTAACCCGACTAAGTGGGGCTTTTTCGGCATCGCTTGCGATTTTTGAATTTAACAATGCTGAATAAGTACTGCGACCGCCATTTCTCTAATCCCGCAGAAAAGTTTATACTAAAACGTGCTAATTGAGTTTCCGCGCCCCAGTTTGGTAAAAATTTCATGAAATACCACTTCCGAGTCATGGCTGCCCTCCTCTTTGTCGCCGCCATTTACCCAGCATCGATCGACTTGGTTGCTGAAGACGTCGAGCGAGAACAGTTGCAGCCTGGAGACTCCATGCCAAGTTTTGTCTTAAAAGACTATCAAGGTAACCGGTTTGATACGTCGAAGCTCGATCACGATAAGTCTACCATTGTCGTGTTTTTCGGCGTTGAGTGCCCATTAGTTAAATTTTATGTACCCAAACTGGCAGAATTAGTTAGCAAGAATCGTGATGCAGTGCAGATCATTGGGCTAAATTCGAACCGCCAGGATTCCATTACAGAGATCGCTAAGTTTGCCAGCGAGTTGAAGGTCAATTGCCCTTTGCTTAAGGATCCAGCAAACCGTGTTGCAGATGCTTTTGGGGCGAGTAGGACTCCGGAAGTTTTCCTTTTTAATTCAGACTCGGAATTGGTTTACCAAGGTGCGATTGATGATCAATTCACTTATGGAAAACAAAAATTTAAAGCCTCGCAGAATTATCTGGCAGATGCAGTTGAGGCGATCAAGAACCAACGAGTTCCGAAAATCCAAAAAACGGAGACTGATGGGTGTATTATTGGGCGAGTCTTTCCGCAAGACAAAGAAAACAAATCAACAGTCACCTATTCAAATCAAATTTCTCGCATCTTGAATCAGCGTTGTGTGAGTTGCCATCGCGATGGTGAAGCCGCTCCGTTTAGCCTGACCGATTATGAGGAGGTCGTCGGTTGGGCGGGAATGATTGACGAGGTGGTCAAAGACCAGCGAATGCCACCTTGGCACGCGAACCCGAAACACGGAAAATTTAAAAATGATCCAACGTTAACAACTGTGCAGAAAAAGCTGATTAGTGATTGGGTGAAGTCTGGTGCGCCCCGGGGAAATATCCATGATCTGCCATCTCCCCCAGAATTTACTGAAGGCTGGCGGATTGGAACGCCAGACGTTGTATTTCAGGTCACAAAAAAACCGTACCCAGTTCCAGCGACTGGTGTCCTCCCCTATGAGTACTTTCAGGTAAAAACAAATTTCAAGGAAGATAAATGGGTTCAGGCAGCGGAGATTAGGATTGGCAACCGCGCCGTTGTCCATCATGTCGTTGTGATTGTTTCGAACCGCGGGGTTCGTCCGGTGCACGGTGAAATTGACTCGGAGTGGTTGACCGCAGCTGCCCCTGGGTCGAAACCGCTGGTTCTTGCAGACGGTTTGGCAAAGGTAATTCCCGCAGGTGCAACATTGGTTTTTCAAGTTCATTATACGCCAATTGGGACGCCTCAAACGGATCTTAGCACGGTAGGCTTCAAGTTCGTCGATAAATCAAAGGTGCAAAAGATCGTTGGTACGAAGCAAGTTAGTCCTACGGAAAGGAAGTTGATCATTGACGCAGGGGATGAACGTCATGAAGTTTCAGCGAGTCGGGTGGTGCGGCAGGATGCGTTGATGCTTGCGATGTTTCCGCATATGCACTGGCGAGGGAAGTCGTTTAAGTATACGGCAAAGTATCCCGATGGTCGAAGCGAAATCTTGCTGGATGTGCCCAATTACGATTTCAACTGGCAGAATGGATATTTGTTAAAGCAACCTAAACTACTGCCTCGAGGTACGGAGATTGTCTGCGACGCAGTTTTTGATAACTCAGCTAAGAATTTTGCCAATCCAGATCCTACCCAGGTCGTGAGATGGGGAGATCAAACCTCTGATGAAATGATGATTGGTTATTTTGATATGGTGCTATCCCAACAGGACTTGCTGGATCGTTTATCCGATCAACAAGACTGATAGGCCTTCAACCGAGCCGGTGTCAGAATCTTCCCTTGTTAAGTAATTTGCGGGGAAAATTGGCATTCGAGACTTAAAAAACAGTTTCGTTACATCTTTGTTACGTAATGATCTACGCTTTCACCGTAGAATGAGAAGCGGCGAAAGGAGTTTGAGTTGTCCGCCGAGTCTACTCGTGTTCCTATGGAATAAAAAATGGCCAAAACGATAATCTTGACGGTAGAGGACGATCCGGCAATTCGTCGTGGAATCGTCGATTCGCTGGAGTACACCGGGCATCAAGTGTTGCAGGCAGGTGATGGCATTTCAGGTTTGGAAATGGCACTCAGGTCTGAATACGACTTGCTGCTATTAGATCTCGCCTTACCAGGGATTTCGGGGTTGGAAATTTTAAAAAAATTAAAACAAGCCCGACCGACCCAGCCGGTAATTATCCTAACGGCAAAAGGAGATGAGCAAGATCGAGTGCAGGGACTCAGAGATGGTGCGGACGACTATGTGGTAAAACCATTCAGCATCAAAGAATTGTTGGCGCGAGTCGAGGCTGTATTGCGTCGGTCGCCGGAGCGACCTCGTGAGGTGCAAGCTGCTCTTTTTTCCGGGGGGGTGATTGATTTTGAGCGGCGGGAAGTAAGATTTAATTCCCCGATCCCCCTGGAGGATGGATCTGCACCGAGTCGTGTGGAGCTTTCTGAAAAAGAGACGGAGCTGATTCAGTATCTTGTTTCAAATTCTGGACGTGCGATTTCTCGCGAGGAGTTGTTGTCGAGTGTGTGGAGGCTTAGTCCAAAAGGGATTACGACACGCACGATTGATATGCATATTGCGCGGTTGCGTGAAAAAATGAGAGAGAATAAAACAGCAGCCGCAACTATTTTGACCGTGCGCGGCAAAGGTTACATGTGGTCTGTTTGTGGGGAGGGAGCGAACTGATGCGACGTCCCTGGCAGATTTGGATTTTGTTTTTCTTTGGACTTGCAATCGTGATTCCGGGAATGGGATGGTTGACGGTCATGACCGTCCGTCTTGAGGAAAGCCGCGAAGATGACAGGCGCGAGACCGAGTTCGCGAGACAGGAGGCGGAACTCCAGGAACGGGTCAGCAGTGCGTTGTACCGGATGGATTTAAAGATGCTCCCTTTGATTGCTAGAGAAGCGGCCCGTCCGAGTTATTATTACGATTCTTTTTACCAGTCATTTTTTCCAGCTCAAGCAGTCAACAGTCAAGAAGGTCAAGGAGCAAGTCGAAGTGACTCCGAGGCGTCGGTGGGAAGTTACCAGGAAGTTCCGTCGCCATTGATGTTTCAGCCACCTCAGTTCGTTAAATTTTATTTTCAGATTGGCTGTGAACAGGACCTGCGTTCTCCTCAAATTCCAACGGGAGCTGCGAGATTACTTGCGGAACAACGGTTTGGTCTTAGCCCTCAATCGATTGGATTAAGCGAGCAGTTGTTATTGGAAGCTGAGAGTCTATTCACTTATGAGATATTGCTGGCTGATCTAAATAGTGAGTCGAGTGGAGACCTTGTGATGGAGATTGCATCGACTGAGCTAGGCGGAGACTCGTATTCTCAGAAGGGGGCTGAGCAGTCCTATTACAAAGTGCCTGCATTCGAAAAACTTGGAACCTCAAAATCGAAGCTTGGCGATCTTTTGAATAAGAACTCGAATGGCGCAGAAATACCGCAAGTCGCTCAAAACAGTAAACGCGCGGTCCAGCAGTCTCGCGGAGCCTCTCGAGGTAATGAAGAGTTCAATCGCCGGCTGCAAAATACGCAAAACCTTACGTCACAGCGCTGGCAAGGAAGTAATTCCGGCAACGTTTATGAGAATAACAACCTAAGCCAAATCGAGGATGTGATTGATCGTGTGGGGCAGGACGTTGACGCCTTGAGCTCGATCGGTGTGATGCAGCCCGTGTGGGTAGGGAGGAATCTAATTCTAATACGCGAGGTCACTCGGGAGGGTTCTGGAGGGGATTCACCGATCATTCAAGTATGCTGGCTCGACTGGGACGCAATACAAAATGCTCTTCGTTACGAGGTTGAGGATTTGTTGCCAAACGTCGAGTTTGAAGAACTAAAACAGAATACAGATTTAAACGTGATGACGGCGTTAACGACGCTTCCTGTCCAATTGGTCGTCGACAGTTCAAGTTTGTTGTCGACCTTGGCGATTGGATCGACGGTGGATCAAAACTCATTTGCAGGATTACGGGTCGCTTTGTGGGTGGCCTGGCTGGGACTTGCCCTTGCAGCAGCTGCTACAGCGACACTTTTGTTCGGCGTTATTCGCCTCAGCGAGCGGCGAGCAACGTTCGTCTCTGCGGTGACACACGAATTGCGAACACCACTGACGACGTTTCGGATGTACGCTGAAATGCTTGCGGAAAAGATGGTGCCGCCCGAAAAGCAACAGGACTATGCAAATACACTTTGCTTGCAGGCCGACCGATTGTCCCATTTGGTGGAGAACGTGCTTCAATTCGCTCGGCTTGAACGTGGAGCTGATTTTGGAAGTGTCGAAAAACTCACCGCGTCTGAGATGTTTGGGCGATTCGAATCCAGACTTAAAGAACGGGCGTCTGAAGTTGAATGGATGATTGGTATCGAGATTGATGATTCCATGAAGGATTTCAGTTTTGCAACTCAGCCTGCGACGGTAGAACAAATCGTTTTTAACTTAGTCGATAATGCGTGTAAGTACGCGCGGCCAAGCTCTCAACCAAAAATAAACTTGAAGAGTCTGCGTCATGGGAAAAGCGTGGTAATCTATGTGCAGGACTTTGGCCCCGGGATCCCCGTTAAATACCGCAAGCGAATGTTTCAGCCGTTTTGCAAATCAGATCAGGATGCCGCAAATACAGCACCTGGGGTCGGGTTGGGGTTAGCGCTCTGCCGGCGAATGGCAATTTCGTTGGGAGGCAAGCTTAAGATTGCAGATCGAAAAAACAAACTTGACCGCAATTCAGCGGGGGCTTGTTTTATTCTTGAGTTGCCAATCAAAAACTGATTTTTTTTACTTGGCGTTTACCCGGAGCATTCGCGCGATTATCTAAACGTTTTTCTGTTCAGGAGCGTGGGCCGAGAACGGTATTGGTCGCCAATCTTTAGAAAGGTTGAACGTTACATTCTCGTTACGTCCAGTTTCTGAAATGCCGCGTAACATAGGTACAGTTTGAGAGTTTGAGTTTGGAAATGTCAGAAGTTTTTTTCTAGCTTCTAATTTTAAAAATAATTTCTTAAAGAAGGCATGAGGGTATCATGATGTTTGGTCGTTCGACGTTGTTTGCTGTCGTTTTAATGACACTTTTCTTCAGCGAGGATTTAAGTTACGCAGAAAATGTAATCCCCGGAGTTTCGCGCAATTCCGAACTAGATTTAACGACTGAAAATGTTGTAATCTTTAAAGACGGATATTTTTTGATTGTAAAAAAAGGGATAGCAACAACTGACGGTGATGGAAAAGTGTTTACAAATGAAGTGCCGGATTCTGCGATTCTCGGTTCTTTCTGGGCGATCGCTCAACAGGGAGAAATCAACTCAATGGTTGCCGGATGGGAAGCCTCGGAAACGGAGGGTAAGCGGGAAATAAATTGCACGACGGTGATGGATATCGTAATGGCCAATCTTGGAGCATCGTGTTCTTTGCGGATTCGAGGCGAAAAATCGGAAGTGGTTAAAGGCGTTCTCCTTGAGGTGCTTGCGAATCGCGAGCTGGTGCCTGAAAAAAAAAATCGCACCGCTCACGGTCAACACGAAATTGTTAGCGGAGCGGTCGAGTCCGAAGTATTAGTGGACACGATTCTCGGTACGCATTTTTTGTTGCGTACGGAAACGGGCGATATGATGATCGCCGCCGATTCCGTTTCTAATCTGACGGTTGAGGGAATGAAAACAACCATCGAACAGGATGTGAAAAAGTTGAATCGTGAGAAGAGGTTGACGTTTGATTTTGGCATGGCAAACACCGAAATTGAATTAAGCTTAATGTACTTCTGCCCCGGTATCCGTTGGCTTCCTACTTATCGATTAAATTTGACGGATAAGCCATTTGTTTTCAAAGGAGAAGATTCAGGCATTGAGGCAAAACGTGCGGCGGCAAAAACGGCAGAGATTCTGATGCAGGGAGAGATTATCAACGATTCGGAGGATTTAATTGATGTCCCACTGCATGTGGTCGTTGGTGTTCCTAATTTTCGATTTAAGGCATCGCCAAGCCCAATGGTGCTGGAGGCCAGTTTGAAGAATGTAATTCCAGAAGCGGCGCCTCAAGTGATGGGCAATCAGTTCGATAACGCCATGTTCAGCAACGCACTCTATTCGCAGACTACCAGTGATTTTCGAAGTTCTCGCGCGGCCGGTAATTCTGAAGGAGTGGTTGATGGGTTGTCTGCCGATTTAACAGCAAGCGGTGGCAATGATTTGTTTGTCTACGAACTTAAGCCTATGTCGCTGAAAAAAGGTGAGCGGGCGAGTGTTCGAATTTTAAAATCGGAAGTGGCTTATCGGGATATTTATACTTGGAATGTGACGGTTCAGCATTCTCCGTATCAATTCGCGCCAGGTCATAATCGCAGATCGCCTCTAGTTGCCTCTGATAGTGAAGTCTGGCACCAAATTGATTTAATTAACGATACCAATGTTCCGTGGACAACGGGTGCTGCGATGTTGGTCGACGGATTTCAACCCCTCGCGCAGGAGTTGCTTACCTACACGTCTCCCGGCGGAATTTGTCGTTTGCCGATGACCGTTTCGGTTGATTTAAAGGCTAAAGTTGACGATCAAGAAACTGGCCGCGAGCTGAATGCAATTAAGTGGCGAAATTCGAACTATTCGTTAGTAAAAGGACAGATTTCCGCAGAACTTGCTAACAATAAAGAATCTGAGGTTCCAGTTGAGGTAAGTCTTCGGTTTGGTGGAAAAGCTAACACAGTTTCGAATGAGGGGACGATCAAGCTTGAGGGATTCAATCCCAATGACTGGTCCAATCAGGGCGGTGATCCGATCAACAATAGTACCGTCATCAATTGGACGGCTTTGGTCGCACCTGGCGAATGTTTTAAGCCAACGCTTGAGTATGAGTTTTACTTACGCAATTAAGGCTTGGGAGGAAACAGCAAAAGGATTTGTGTAATCGCGGGGTTAGGGGTTGCTCTTTTTGTTCCGCTTGGCTTTTTGTCGATTCTTTAGCCAGCCTGAATACTCGGGCCGGTTTTGCCACTGCTGGATGAAAGGTTTGTAAACATCGACGGCATTCCAGAATCTCGGCTGGGGATTGCCGTCGGTGACATGACCCTCGGGATAATCTTTCCCATCAATACTTTGTTGGATTGATAAGTCAAAATCAACTAATAGTGCGAGCATTCGTTTCGCTTCCGCTTCGTTCACGTCGAACAAATTTAGTGTCTCCTGTGGATCTTGTTGGAGATTATAAAGTTCGAATTGAGGCTTTTGTTTTGTGTTTTTACCGAGGCGAATTAGTTTCCAGTCGTTGTCGATTACTGCCTGGTTGCCGAGGCAGTCAAACGGGATTGGCTTACCTCGCGATGCAATTTCTGTGTCGAACAATTTTCTCAGGCTAAGTCCATCATGAGTGTTCAGCATTGAGGAGGCGGGAAGTTTGACGATTTCTGCCAAGGTCGGGAAAATATCCATGGAAACAGTCGGATAGGATGTCACTCTCGGTGAGATATGGGATGGCCATTCGATGACGGCTGGCACCCTCAGGCCACCTTCATAAAGACTCCCTTTAAAACCTCGCAAACCACCAACGGTTTTGGGAGTAATTTTAGGTAATCCACCATTATCACTGGTAAACCAAATAATGGTTTGTTCGGCTATTCCCATTTTTTGAATGGATTTGCGGAGGTTGCCAATGCTTCGGTCCATCGCGACAAGTTCACCGTGTTGGTCTTGTGAATTTCGGTCCAGATGAGCGAAGGGGCGGGCGTCTTCTGGTGCAGCCATGAAGGGATTGTGGGGAGTGCCAAACCAGATGACAGTAAATGACGGGCGTTTTAAAGAGGCTTGCGTGCTGATGAATTGCAAAGCTTGATCGACGATGATTTCGGAGGAGTCGCCTTCAAATTCTTCAAAACTTCCATTGCGACTAAGGATAGGGTTGCGATCAAAAAAGTTAGTGACTGAGAGCCAAGTGTCGAACCCAAAAACACCTGGGTGATGACTATCCTCGGCTAAAATAGGTACGCCAGGCCCTCGTAATCCATTGAGATGCCATTTTCCAAAGTGTCCCGTTTGGTAACCAGCATTTGCCAGCGCGGTAGCTAGGGTTCTTTCTTGCAGTCTTAATGCGTACCCGTGGCTCTCAACACCCGTTCTTCGATTGGTTCGTCCCGTGAGGACACTCGCCCGTGTTGGGGAGCAAACTGGAGCGGCAGCATAGAAGCGTTCGAAGCGAAGGCCGTTGGCTGCCATTTCATCCAAGTGCGGCGTTTTTAAAATGGAGTGTCCGTTGTATCCAGTTTGTCCCCATCCTTGATCGTCAGCCATCACCAGAACAATGTTGGGTTGGGAAGAACCGGTGGGAATATCTTGGAAATATGCGGTGCATTGACTTGTCGTAAAAAAAGCTAACACTGCGAGACAAGCGTAGAAATTCTCAAAAATGGCTTGGCTCATTAATTTTCTCTTGTTTGAAGAAGGGATGTTGTGTTTAAGTTAAGCTGAGAACCGCCCGTCTGACGCTCACTTTTTGTTTGCGTTGAAAGTCTTCGGTTCATTGTATCAGAAGGATGTGTGCCGGTTAGTAGCTAGCGGGATATCCATTCGAGTTTCTCAATTTTCTAAAATGGTTCTCATGTTGAGAAGTTGCTGCGCGAAGAAAATGCACCAAAACTGGCAGCAGACAACTGCCAGTTTTTCTATGTGTGATCCCCTTCAATTCGAATCGCCTAAGGATTTCCAGCGGAGTCCGGCATCGCTGGAGGGGCTGAAATGTCTAACGATTTCTGTGGGGACAACTTGGAATTTCGTGGTTGCTTGTAACCACTCCATGAACTCGGATTGGCGACCGATGTTGTCGAATTCGAACCCCATCAGTGCCTGCCCTTCGGTCTGTCCCGTATCGGTATAGTTCATATAGCAAACGCTTGATAAGGTGCTGGCGATTCGCATGAAATCGCGGAGGGCACCCGGCCGATTCGCGAATTCGATTACCGCGAAAAATGGAAACGAGATTAGGTCGATATTGAATGGGATAACGCGAAATTCGGAGCCTGGAGAACCGGTTATGTCGTGATGTGGCGGGGCGCTCGGATCAACAAGGAATTGATCGAGTAACTCGATCTCAGCGTGTGGGACTTCGATTCCAATCACCGGGTAGGCGTTGGTTTCTGAGACTTTCCCGTATTGGAAATCGATGATATTCATGTTGGCAAAGAAACGATCGAGCAGTTCTGTCATCGCACCGTGTTGTTCATTTATTTCGAAGGCGTAGTAGCGAGTTTCCGGTCGTTTGACTTGGCCTCGCCTTGCAATTTTAGGCAGCATCATAAAATCGACGTTGGATCCAGAGAGGACGGTCAGGGGGCGATCGTCTGAGGTCAATGGATAGTGGATCGCACCCGCAACTCCGAGGGCTGCGGAAGGTTCAACGATGGTTCGATTTTTTTGCCAGAGGTACTGGATTGCTTCGCAAACCTGATCATTGGTGACCGTGATCCATTCGTCAATTAAATGTTGGCACAGTTTGAAGGGAATTTCCCCAGGGCATGCAACGGCGGTTCCGTCACAGAATCGATCGAGGGTATCGATGGTAGTTCTCTGACCTTCAGCTAACGAAATTCCCATGCTGTTTTGATTTACTGCTTCCACAACGATTAATTTGGCCGAGGGGAATTTCTGTCTAGCCACTGAAGCGACCCCGGAGGCCATGCCCCCGCCACCAACTTCAAGAAATATGTGGGTAGGCGGTAGTTCGAGATCCTTGACGATTTCTACTCCGATGGTTGCCTGGCCAGCAATGACCTGAAGGTCATCGTAGGGTGGAATCACAATACCGCCGCTGCCTTCTGCAAAGCGATGAGCCTCCTTGGCCGCTTCATCGAATGAGTCACCGTGGAGCTGGATTTGGATAAATTCACCTCCAAAGCTCTTAACGGACTCTTGTTTGAGCACGGGTGTCGAGCGGGGCATGAAAATGGTGGCTGGCAAATTTAAACGTTTTGCAGTCACAGCAACGCCTTGAGCGTGATTTCCCGCTGAGGCGGCAACTAATTTCCCTGTGAATCCAGCTTCATGCATTGCCAGAATCTTGTTGAAAGATCCACGCCATTTATAGCTGTGGACAACCGAAAGGTCTTCACGTTTGAGCGTTAGATTGGCGCCACTCTCCAGTTCGATCGAATCTAAAGGTGTGGGTTGATCGAGCTGATAAATTCGGTCGAGAGCTGCTTCCGTTTCAAGTTCCAACAGGCGCAGTAATTCCGGAGCTTCTTTTTTGCTAATGAAATTCGATGGCTCTTGTTCAGTCATTGCAAAACCTTTAGCGGGTGATTAACAGCAAGGAGTGGACTGTTGTTGAGGTCATGAGCCAGTGGAGCAACCGTTTCAGCGAGTCTCTAAGTCAGGTTGAAGCGGAAACATCCGAATTGGAATAAACGGATGTTCAGCTTTTTAAACGCAAGTCCAGTGGGAGTTCTAAAACGCAAGCCTTAGCTTTGGTTTTGTTGCAGCCAAGAAAATTGTTTTCGCAAGGCCTGACCAGTCGCTTCAATGGGATGAGCGATGTCTTCTTCCATCATCCGTTTGAAGTTGGCCGATCCAGATGCAGCTTCTTCCTGCCACTGTTTGGCGAAGGTTCCATCTTGGATATCTTTTAAAACCGCTTTCATGTTTGCTCGAGTCTCGTCGGTGATGATTCGCTTGCCACTGACGAGATCTCCATAGGCCGCTGTGTCACTGATGAACTCATGCATTCGCGCGATTCCACCCTCGTAGATTAAATCGACGATTAATTTGACCTCGTGCAGGCATTCAAAATAGGCGACATCCGGTTGGTAGCCGGCTTCGACGAGTGTCTCCCAGCCAGCAGTAATTAATTCCGTTAAACCACCGCAGAGTACTGCTTGTTCACCAAACAAATCGGTTTCGGTTTCTTCCGGGAAGGTCGTCTGGATGATTCCAGCTCTCGCAGCACCGATTGCCCATCCATAGGAGAGTGCGATGTCCAAAGCGTTACCAGTAGCATCTTGATGCACTGCGACCAATCCTGGCACGCCGCTTCCCTCTTCATATTGCCGTCGGACCATGCCGCCAGGCCCTTTCGGGGCAAGCATCACAACATTGTTATCGGGGGTGACCGTAATTGCTCCGTAATGAATACAAAATCCATGGGAGAATAGAACGGTGGACCCTGGTTTTAGGTTGGGGGCCACAATATCGCGGTAAACCTGCGGTTGTGCCATGTCGGGGCACATCATGCAAACGACATCCGCTTGTTTCGCGGCATCTTCCATGCTTAGTGGTGTCCAGCCTTCGGACACAGCTTGATTCCAGCTTTTACCGCCTTCGCGTAGCCCAACTACGACGTTGACCCCGCTATCTCGAAGATTCATTGCCTGCCCTCGACCTTGGCTGCCGTAACCGATCATGGCAACGCAGAGGTTTTCAAGGGCTTGTGTATTAATATCTGACTCGAAAAACATGGTCGTCATTTTGGGCTCCAGCTAATTCCAAAGATTCCGGAAGGGTGGGTGGTTGGTTTAATCAGAAAACGACTCGCAAACCGTGCGAGCCGCTCAAGTTTTCTCAAGTGAAATTTGCACCCCGCCGTTCAGCAGGGTAAAGTTCGCTATCGCCGAAATGGACTTTCGTATAATTTGACACTGCACTCAAACAAACGTGTTAGTTTCTTTTTTTGCCTCTTCCGTTTCAGCGATCGAAGCCGATTCTAAAGAGGGAGCGATGAAAGTCAATTCCAAGGTTTTGGCAAATGAAATTGCTCCATGGGTATCCTGGGTAAAAGTTTAAATTACGTAGACGTGGCTTGAGTGGATTGTGGTTGATTCTGTTCCGTTGGAGGTGGTTTGCGGTGGTCGTTGTTAAATAGCGATTGTGGTCCAATAAGTAAGGAATAAGAATTTGGATTTCAATTTTTTTCAGGCGAATATTTTGAGGCCATAGTTTTTGTTTTTCCCCCCGATATATTCGATTTTGCCCTCAGAACAGGGCTAAGATGTGGCCTGCTCGATTTCAATCGGGTTGGCGTTTTCAAAAATCAGTCCGTCGATGAATCTTGTCGGCCGTCCGTTGTAAGTGATCCACAGAACTAATGAACAAAAAACAAAATGAGCTGAGCGGAACAATTCGATTGTTGGGCGGATTGTTGGGAGACACGATCATTGCCCAGGAAGGGCGTGAAGTGTTTGAGATGGAGGAAGAGATCCGTAAACTGGCAAAAGCCTGGCGAGCGGGTGATGCTGAGGCCAAGCAGCGACTCGACGAGATCATTCCGAGCTTGGTTAACGATCTTCCTTTAGCCGCTGCAAATTTAAAGGCGTTCTCAACCTATTTTCAGTTGGTGAATTTGGCAGAGGAGCGAGAGCGAGTTCGGATTTTGCGCGAACGCGCTGAAGCTGCGTTTAAATCCAATGTTCCAATGGATGAAACCATGGATGAAGCCTTGGGTACACTCAAACGCGAAGGAGTCGAAGCTTCGGAAATCCAAGAGATTCTGGCTCGAATGGTGGTAACACCCGTTTTCACGGCTCATCCTACTGAATCGAAACGGCGGACGATTCGTCAAATACTCAACACAGTATCGACCTTATTAAAGCGACTCGACTCTGCCGATCTATTCGCCCAAGAACGAAACGAGACTGAGGAATTGTTGCGAGATTATATCGTTCTTCTTTGGCAAAGTGACGAGACTCGGAATCGCCGGCCGACGGTAATGGATGAGGTTCGCAACAGTGGTTTATATTTTTTCGAAAATACACTCTTTGATCTAGTGCCGCGAATTTATGAGGAACTAGATGCGGCGTTGGAGAAACATTTTCCAGAGAAAAAATTTGATGTTCCCCCGTTTCTTTCTTATGGTTCGTGGATCGGTGGTGATCGGGATGGTAACCCATACGTGACCACGAAAGTCACTGAGGAAACGTTGCAAGAGCATGAGGCAACAGTGCTGTCGCATTATTTAAAAGAGGTCCGCTCGATGTACTCACTTTTGAGTCCATCGACAACGCGGGTGAATTTTAGCCATTGGTTTTTGGCAAGTTTGGAAAAAGATCGTGAGTTGGTGCCTGAGGCTGAATTCGAAGTGCTGGAGCGATTTGCGCAGGAACCTTACCGCCAAAAGCTGATTATGATTTATCGGCGGTTGGCCGCGACGAAAAAGCAGAATGAAAGTGCTTGGAGTCAGGTTCCTGTTGGGGGCAAAGATCGGCGAGCCTACGATTCGGCGGATCAATTTCTGGATGATCTTTATCTTATCCGCGACAGTTTGTTAGCCAATCAAGGTGAGAGATTGGTGCGAGGTCGATTCTCGCGATTGATTCGGTCTGCTCAGGTATTTGGTTTTCACATGGCGTCTCTCGACTTGCGGCAGCATTCGAAACGCCATCGAGAAGCCGCGTGTGAAATTTTTGCTAAAAATCAGACAGTTGAACATTACCAAGCGCTACCTGAAGCAGAGAAGATTGACGTTCTCAGTCGCGAGATTGAGAGCCCAAGGTCTTGGTCAGGCGGTCGCAAGTCTGACGGTCAATTTGGCTTCACAAGCCAGACGGATGATCTTCTCACTCTTTTCCGACTGATTAGTTTTGCCCAAGCTAAGATGGGTGAACAGGCAATCGAGGCGTACATTATTAGCATGACTCAAGGTGTCAGTCATATACTTGAAGTTTTGCTGTTGGCACATGATGCAGATCTATTTGGTTGCCTTGATATTGTGCCGTTATTTGAAACCGTAGACGATTTGAGGGCTGCACCTGCAATTATGCAGTCGCTGTTTGACAATCCGGTTTACGCAAAACACCTTGCGGAACGTGGTAATCAGCAGCAAATTATGATCGGTTACAGCGACAGTAATAAGGACGGTGGGTATCTTCGCGCAAATTGGATGTTGTTTACTGCTCAGCGACAATTGGCCGAGGTCTGCCAGCGAAATGGGATCGTACTGACACTGTTTCACGGGCGTGGCGGTTCGATAGGACGCGGAGGTGGACCTGCGAATCGGGCAATCCTAGCACAGCCCCCTGAATCGGTTCGAGGTCGGATTCGAATAACCGAGCAGGGAGAGGTGGTCAGTTCAAGATACAGTGAACCTGAAATTGCTCATCGGCACCTCCAGCAATTGGTGCATGCCGTTCTCTGTTCGACGGGAACTCGCCCCGTCTTTGATAAAATTGAGCGATGGTCTGAGATCATGGATGAGCTTAGTTCGATTGCATATCGAAAGTATCGCAGTCTGGTGGAGCGTGAAGATTTCCTTGAGTACTTCCATGCAGCTTCCCCGATCGACCAGATTGGACAACTAAATATTGGTTCGCGGCCAAGCCGTCGAGCTGCGACCGAGACATTGGATGATTTGAGGGCAATTCCCTGGGTTTTTGCATGGACTCAAACGAGAACCGATATTCCCAGTTGGTTTGGTGTTGGTACCGGTTTTCAGGAGTGGCTTGCTGAGGGAGACTACGATTCAAAATTAGAGGAATTAAGGGAGATGAATCAACGGTGGCCTTTCTTTCGTACCTTGATGAGTAATGTCCAGTTGGGGATGGGGCGAGCCGATATGGCAATTTCAGCTTTGTATGCGTCTCTCTCAGAAGAGCACGGTGGAGCAGTTTACGAAGACATCAAAGTAGAGTTTGACTTGAGTAAACGGCTGGTGCTCGAAGTTGCGGAAGTTGAGGAGCTCTTGCATTGCGAGCCGTGGTTGCAGCACAGTATCAAAGTTAGAAACCCATACGTCGACCCGCTGAACTATATTCAGGTTGAGTTGCTAAAGAAATTGCGGTCTGATCCCGAGGTTCTTGATTCGGATGCGATTCGTCATGAAATTCTTCAATCGGTCAACGGGATTGCTGCGGGGCTGCAAAGTGTCGGGTGATGCTTTGTCTTTCTGTTAATGCCGCTGTGCTCCGATGCGAATTCGCATTGGGAAGAGTGAATCGATTTGACTTAGTGGGGGGGATTCAGGTCTTCCGGATTTTCTTTGAACCAAGTCGCCACTTCTTGCGGGACTTCGTTGGGCATTTGTCGAAACTGCGCAAGAAGTTCATTGTTGAGTCCTTCTTGGTACAGTTGGAGATTTTTAATGGCAGTTCGAGTCAGGCATTCGTCCATTTTCTGGCCTGCCATTAGTCGGTGATATTTTTCATTGACACTCATCATGGCAGTTCCAACATCGATTACTCGATCACCAGGAAGAATTTCCCGCCAGGTGAAATCGGGCAAGTCCATTGCTTTTTTACTAGCTTTCAAGATCCTTTCCGGCGTTAATGACTCAAGCAAATCAAAGTTCTCTAAAACGAAGTAGGTTTTTTGGAATTCGCTGATGAGATAATCTGTGTTGGCTAGTCGCAGCAGATCCTGGTCACAAGAGGGATCGATTAAGATGCGATTCGATTCACTGCCGCCGATGCTATAGATTGTTTCACCAGGTGAAGAAAGGATTCCTGCGCCGAAGTCCCGAACTTCACCATTCTCCATTACCAAACCAAATTCAACGGTAAACCAATAGATTCGCCCCGCATACTTAAGTAATTCATCGGCAGTGGCTTTGATTTGTTGAATTACCTCATCGTCTTCATGTGCTGCTTCGATCTGTTTATCCCGATCAGCGTAAATGATGTTTCGGGCTTCGCCGTGATACTTCATCACATTCGCGACTGCAGAAATAGTAAATGTCGCGACGTGTCCAGCGACGTCATGACCAATGTCAGGTTCTTCAAGATAATCTGTGCCGAGCGGACGCATGAACGTCGTCACGGGAAAGAAGCGTTTGCTGTGACAAGTGAAGAAGAGTTCGGCGGGAATGATTTCATTGACGGTCGCGAGTTGCCAGGCGGTTTGTTGATAGATACGTGCATTGAGCAAGTAAAAGTCCGGGATGACGCCTCCAGAAATTTCAAATAATTTCTCTCCGTTCTGGTATTCCTGGCAAGCAAATTTTTCCTTGGTTTTTTTCTGTTGCGCGACAAGGCATGCCCAGCTAAGGTGCTCTTCGAAAGTGTAATTTTCGTAATGCTGGCGGCATTCATAATCACCGAGCGCGACCGACTCGGTGCCAAGGTTGCCAGTCCGAAATGGTAGTCCAGTCTTGGCTGCCGTAAGGTAGGGATCCCGTTTTTGCGGAGCGATCGGATATGGCACGTCCGTACGTGATAGTTCGGTTTCCAATCGCATGAGTCGATCTTCGAGCGAAAGTGGAGTCACATCGCTGAGCTTGATCCCGTTCTTTTGAGCAAACAGTTCATAATCGGTTTGCTTAGGATTGGGCATGGCTCACTCGCGTATCCATTGGTTTGAAACCGGCGGGTTAATAACTGGCTTGGTTATTTAATTGTCTGATGCTAAAAATCATAGCGTTGATTCACACTATTCATAGCGATAAAGAAAAGCCGTCCAAGCTGTGGACGTGGGGGGATGTTCTCCGCGTTAGTTGGAAATTGAAATTAAACAGCATCTAAGAGATGTTGCGGTGGAACACTCCGGTAATGAAATCGTATTACCACGATTCAGTGACGGTCTTGAAGGAACTCGGCGGCACCTAAGCTGATCAATTTTTCAGCAACTTGTTGGCCAAGAGCGTCTGATTGATCTAGCCTACTTGTTTCTTCGCACTCAATTTTGTGCTTTCCATCATGGCTAAGCACTGCGCCTTTAAGGTGCAACTGGTCTTTCTGTACATGGGTTAAGGCCCCCACTGGTGAAAGGCAGCCTGCATAAAGCGTTCGAAGCATCGTTCGTTCCGCCATCGCGCGGTGGAAGCTAGGCGGATCATTGAGGCGACTTAGTTTATTAATCGTCTCCGAGTCAGACTTGCGCGTTTCCAAGCCAAGTGCACCCTGCCCAACCGCCGGCACCAATTCACTTGTAGGGAATGTGTATGAAATTCTGTTTTTGAACCCAAGTCGAATAAGCCCCGCAGAGGCCAGAATAATTGCGTGGTATTCTCCGTCATCAAGTTTCTTCAACCGAGTGTCGACATTTCCCCGAATGTCTCGAATTTCAAGATCAGGTCTTATGTGTCGTATTTGCGCAGCTCGTCGAACACTCCCAGTGCCGATGGTTGCCTGCAGAGGAAGGTCTTGCAAACTAGTGAAGCGGTTACTGACTAACGCATCGGTGACAGTTTCACGTGGTGGCACCGCCGCAATCGTCAGCTGTGGGTGGTCTTCAGTCGGTAAGTCTTTGAGACTGTGGACTGCAAGATCTATCTCCTCGTTCAAGAGAGCTACCTGGAGGCGTTTGGTAAAAAGACCTTGTCCACCAATTTGAGCAAGTGATCCTGTTTGAATGTCACCTTCGGTCTTTATTTTGATAAGCTCAACACTGACTCCAGCTTTTTCAATCTCGCTTTTAACCCAGTTGCTCTGCCACAAAGCTAATTGGCTGCCACGTGTTCCAAGACGAATATCTGGTTTATTTTTAGAGTAAGTTTGAGTCATGTTTTGTTAATTTGTGCTGAAACTTTATCGAACATCAACCATTGCTGGGCTTAGTCGTTAGCCGGGGGATTTTTTTTTCAGTTGGGCTAGGCTTTTGTTCTTTTTCTGAAAATCCCCTTCAATTGCGGATTTAACGGCTTGATGATCCGGTACAACCACACCGCAGCTAACGCAGTATTGAATCGCCTGATCAATTGTAATGTCGAGATCAACGGTTTCACTTTTGGGAACCGAAATAGTAAATCCCGTTGCGGGCATAGGGCTGGTAGGCATCAAGACAGACAGCACCGGTTCGCCGGCAGCATTGCGAATATCTAACATGCTCTCTCCAGTTACGAATCCGATGGACCAGATTCCTCGCCGAGGATACTCAACTGCGACGACTCGCGTAAATTGAACATCGGCTTCACTGAAGGCGAAGTCAGTAACCTGTTTGACGGAAGAGTAGACGTTTCGAATGATTGGCAAGCGATTAATGAGGGATTCAAATTGATGCCAAAAAAAGCGGCCAATTCCCGCAGCGAGTAGTTTCCCAACAATATACATGACACCAAGAAAGATCGCCAAAAAGGTAGGGATAACAAGGCGTCGTTTTAGGTATCTAAGTTGCACGTAGCGCTTGTAGTAGTCATGTGCTGTAGAAAGATTGGCCGAGCCAGGATTCGCGCTGACTAATTCAAAGACGTCCAGTGGTAGCCACTGATTATTTAATTCAATTAATAAGGTGCCATCGAGGGACGTATAGAGCTTACCATTGGGGGCGGATTTAAAGCGTTCATGCACGTTCTCTAAGCCGGTTGTTTCGAGCTCGATCATTGACTCGGAGCGGATGTCTTCGATTGCGTATGCAAGTGCCGTTTCTGAAAGCGATTC
>CALKNI010000129.1 GCA_938091115.1 uncultured Pirellulaceae bacterium
TGATGTGATCGTCCCCTTTTTGAGAAAGTATTGTTATCAATGCCACGGAGCCACTGAGCGTGAAGCGGATCGCAGGTTTGATCTATTAAAATTTCCCTTGTCGGATGACAACGCACTTATTGATTTTCAGGACGTACTCGATCAATTGAATCTCGGCGAAATGCCACCCCCTGACGAAAAGCAACCGGATCCGGGCGAAGCAGCTAAGGTTGTTGATTGGCTGACTGCGGAAATTGCGAATTTTCAAAAGCAACGGCAGGGGACAGGTGGCGAGACCGTTTTGCGGCGACTCAATCGCAGAGAGTATGCGAACACGGTTAGTGATCTTTTGCACCTGAATACCTCCAGTTTTGACCCGACGGTTGGGTTCCCGGCGGATCAAAAAATAGAGCATTTTGATAATCAGGGCCACGCCCTCGTTACGTCTGGGTTCTTGCTTGACCAATATCTGAAATCAGCTGATGAAATTATGGCCAAAGCCCTTCCGGGTTTGGTGAAGCCAGAGCGTCAAGAATGGAAGTTTCGGGGTGGTTTCCAGCAAGGCGAGTTTACTGGATTTATCACGGACGTTGAGCTAAGCGAAAAATCTGATCAGCAGTTAAGTCAACTGAGGGGTACACTTCGGTCTCTCGCAAAGGCAACGGAGCCAGCCAAGGCTGCGACCATTCGCGATCGGGCGGCTGCTGATTTTGAGAATATTGTGAATACGGCGGAGCGCATACCAACTCAGATTCGACTTTACGAGCACCCGCGGTCCCAAAGACACGTTGGTAGCTATGGTTATGTTTCTGATTTTGAGAAAGGTGTTCCACAAGATGGTTATTATCTAATTTCTGTGGAAGTCGAAGCGCTCAATCGCGTGCCTCCCTATGAGGAAAATTATGCTCAGACCCGTACCGAAGAGCCACTGATCCTTGGATTCGTTACCGGGGACGTCAAAGAAGGGCCACTTCACCTTCCGCAGAAGATTGAACCGGAGCTTGCTAGGTTTGAGTTGGCAGATGGTAAGCAAACAGTTCAGGCGCGTGTGTGGCTTAATCAGGGAACCACGCCTCGATTTATTTATGTCAATGGAAGCCATCGTGCTCGTGGAGCCCACATTGAAGTCGGCACGATGTTAATGCGGGAGGCGGGTCTCAAACCGGAAAAGTCCAACGATGCGTACAAGTATGGTCTACAGCACGCCAAACTCCCTCACATTCGGATAAATTCGGTTTTCGTTCGTGGCCCAATTTATGAAAAATGGCCGACTCAAACACAGATTGAATTATTAGGGGGCGCGGAGTTTGACCGGTTACGGAATCGTGCGAATCTGACCGAGTTCATGAAGCGTGCCTACCGCCGCGAACCTACCAATGACGAGATAGGGCGCATTCTTAAAGTCATCGAAACGCGAGAATCGCAAGGGGTTGAATCGTTAGATGCGTACCGAGACGGTCTAAAGGCTGTGCTTTGTTCGCCTGGGTTTCTCTATTTAGATGAACCGGCAATCGAAACTGCTAACGGGAAACGGCTGTCGAATGACGCAATTGCTACTCGTCTTTCTTATTTCCTGTGGTCTTCGATGCCGGACGAAAGACTATTCTCGTTGGCAGCAGCAGGAAAACTTTCTGATCCCAAGGTGCTGGAGAGGCAGTTCGATCGAATGTTGACCGACCCAAAGTCGGATCGATTTGTGAGTGATTTTCTTGCTTCTTGGCTCAATCTCGACGCACTGGGTTCTACGCCACCCGATCTAAATGCGTTTAAGGCGTATTATATTGACGATCTCGCCACGGCGATGAAGAAGGAGACATTCTTATTCACTCGCCATATTTTGGATGAAGGTTTGTCAATTGATCGGTTTATCGACAGCGACTTTACCTTTGTAAATTCTGGCCTAGCTCGTCTTTATCAATTAGATGTTACGATTGATGGCGGTGAATATGAGAAGGTCAATACAGCAAGTGGTCCTCGTGGAGGGCTTCTTGGACAGGCGAGTGTTCTTACGGTAACTGCCAATGGCGTCGACACCTCTCCGGTGGTCCGCGGCGTATGGTTGTTAGAGAACATTCTCGGAACACCTCCCAATCCCCCGCCCCCGGATGTCGAGCCTCTTGATCCGGATATCCGCGGTGCCGGAACAATCCGGGAGCAAATTGAAAAGCATCGTAACAACCCCGCTTGTGCATCCTGCCACAATAAAATTGATCCACTTGGGTTTGCATTGGAGAATTTTGACGCCATTGGGCGGTTTCGGAGCAATTATCGAGGACGAGGGAAAATTGACCCTTCTGGGGAAATGCCTAACGGTAGTTCTTTTGAAACGGTTTCAGAATTTAAAACGGCGCTCTTGAATCAACGCGAGAAATTCGCTCGGGCATTGATCCGGAAATTGATGACTTACTCTCTTGGCCGACCATTGGATATTTCGGACCGTCCAGAAATGGACGCGATCCTGTCCGATTTGTCGAAGCACGATTTTCAGTTTCGCTATCTGATAAAACGGATTGTTTTGAGCGATACATTTGTTCAGCCTTAATTGACTGCGTTCAACTATAACAATTGAGTTTCATCGCGTTTGGACTGGTCTCTCAAAACTAAGAGAAGTCAAAATTAGATTTTGGTTTAACTTCACTTGGAATTGGCTTTTTAAAACGTGGCTCAATCTTGCGTCTTCGGTTTCAACTGCTTTTGGTGCTTAAGCAAAAAGTCCAATGCAAGGGTGTCGGCAGTATCGCGGAGATCCGTTCGGACATGATGGCCTTGATCCTTTACTTTACAAATCGCGACCTCGATACCGGACGAATTTCTATAGGAAGAAACAACTATCTCATCCCCTTGTTTGACAACGACCGGTTTTAAATCGCATCGATTGAATCTGCACCAGACATTGATCCGTTCGTCTGCTGAGTACATGGTTATTTTTGGATTAGATGATCCGTTGAAACTCTTGTCCTGATCTCCGATGACCTGCATGATTGAAACAGGAATGGTCTCCGCTGTAGGATCATGAGTACCCTTGGCCATCCCGCAGCTCATAGGAGACAATGCAGCAAATAATGACGTTTCTTTTGCCAGCCGGTAACAAAAAAGCCCACCACTTGAATGTCCAGTTGCATAAATCGCAGTGGGGTTTGCAATTTTATTGGCGATTAAGACCTCAATTACCTTAGTAATGAATCCCACATCATCATATTCGTCCCGATGGAATTTATCTTTGAAATTCCATTTGGCCAGAGGTTGTACGGCTTCGGCGCTGATGACAATTAGCCGCCGCCTATCCGCCTGAGGGCTCCACCTCTTGCTTTGCCCGTCCGCTTTGCCGCCAGCCCCGTGAAAGCAAAATAATACGGGATGCTGCTGTTGGGAATCGAAGGATGCGGGCGTCGTAATAATTAGTCGCCGCGTTCTCCCGTTGTGTTTGAATTGAACTTCATTCGCTCCTGCTCGGAGAGTTGTGAGCCCATCAGCAGCGGCAGCCATGGGCGTGGTGACGAGTATTGAGGTTACCAGCAGGAGCGTCATTGTTTTCATTTGGTCCACTCGGTCGGTTCAAAAGGGCTCGGGTTGGATGACCATTATAAGCTAAGTGAACAAAATGCAAGCAACGAAACATTTAATAGTGCTTCCCTTACTGACTAGGGAGGTGCAACTGCACCTAACTTAGGAACCTCAGGTAGACGTTGTACAACTCGCTTTGAATAGCGGACTGGTTCTTGATGTGGAAGTGGTTTCGTTTTTAGCCGAGACGAATCTTGACATCAGAGAAGTTTGAGACGTGTTGTTTGATTCCGGGTTTGCTTTTGAAAGAGCGTTGGCTAACGGACTCGAAGCGCAACCGGAAAAACAGACTGCCACACTTGCAAATGTCAAGAAAATAATTTGAATTCGTTTCACGGTTCAGACCTAGAATCGTTAGTTTGAGAAAAGTTTTGAAAGCACGTTTTGATCATCGGGCTATTTAAAAGTTCAGAACCGTCGTTTCAAAATAAATTGCAACAAATCTATTGAATCGGCAGCAAAAGTGCTGGCACTTTTTCTTAAAAAGAACGAATATGGAACACTTGATAAGATAGCGAAGTTTGAATGAAACTTCTTTTATTTTTTGTAAACGCAATTCTGTTTGGGTCCATAACGGTTGCGTTTGGATTTTCCAAGTTTCCGTATTCCTGCTATTAGTGTCCGTAGCATTTTTACCGCCGGTACTCAAATCACAATAGATTCAAATATCACGGAGTTTTCTAGCATGACGCGATCGTCTATTTCTCGCCGCACCGTTCTTCAAACTGCAGGTGGTTTATTGGTTGCCAGTGGCATAACATCGGCGTCGGCTTTTGCGTTCCAGAATGGATCGCGCGAAGAAAAAAACAAGGATCTTATTTTTCGTTCTACCATGCCGCGAAATGCTGAGCCTGAACTGGCTAAATTAGTTCAGTCCTGGCAGACACCCACTGAGTTGTTTTACGTTCGCAGTCACGCGCCCAATCCAGTTATTGATCCAAAACAATTCAAGCTCAGCGTGGAGGGTCTGGTACGACGTCCGGGTACTTTTTCACTTGATGAAATTAAGCAAATGCCCTCCGTGTCGACCACCGCTACGTTGACCTGTGCTGGAAATCGACGCTCAGAATATAATGGTTCCGAGTATCCGAACGTGCCCAATGTTAGTGGTGTGCAGTGGGAGGGTGGTACTATTGGAAATGCCACTTGGGTTGGTGCTCTGTTGGCAACGCTGTTGAAACGGGTAGAAGTTATCGAGGGGGCGAAACACATTTGGTTTGAGGGATTGGATGAGATTCCAAAAAAAGGGTCAGTGATTGGATTTGGCGGTTCGATCCCGATTGAAAAAGCTATGGTCGAAGGTGGGCCTGGAGCCCCGTTGCTGACCTACACTATGAATGGTGCAGCGTTAACTCCGGACCATGGGTATCCCCTTCGAATGGTAGTGCCTGGTTACATTGGTGCACGAAGCGTCAAATGGTTAGGCCGGATTGTAGTTAGTGATCGACCATCCCCAAATCACTACGTGGCCACGGCTTACAAAATTGTAAAAAAGACAAGTCCGATCGACTGGTCTGAATCGGGACCGATCTACCGTTTTCCAATCAACGCAGCAATTTGTACTCCCGCTGCAGATTCTACACTTGCAGCGGGCAGCGTAAAACTTACTGGGTACGCGCTGCCTTCCGGAAGAAACGGAAGTAGTATCAAAGACCTGCTGATTTCCGCAGACGATGGCAAGACTTGGACACGTGGATTAATGACAGGTAAGAAGCAGGATTTCTGTTGGCAGCTTTGGAATGCGGAGGTAAACGTAAACGCAAACACCAAAGAGCTTTTACTACGAGCCACAGATTCTTCAGGCGATTTTATGCCGGCTCGAATTCCGTGGAATGCGAAAGGGTATTTGCGAAATTCTTGGTACCGATTACCCGTGACGGTAAAATGAAAGATTTTGTTTTCGATTGTCTCAGTTCCCACGTTCACGCCGTCGGGCTTTTGCTCGGCTTAGCGGGCCTGGGGGTGCTCCTCGGGTGCGGTCGGCCTACCATAGCGCCGAATCATGAAATTTCGCTTCATATTGCAGATACAAAGCCGGGTTTTGGTTTTCAAAGAATGGTTCTGTGGGTGAATGATGAGCCAGTTTATGTTGAGCCAGAGAAACTGTTGGATACGGATGAATTTGCTGAAATCTCAGTCATGACTGATGTGGACGGAAGTGCGTTTATCCAAGTGGTTGCAAAAAAGAGCGTTGGAGATAGGTTGTTCGAGGCAACGGACAAGAACAGGGGAAAGTTGATCGCTATTCTCGTGAATGGCGTGGCGCTACAAGCCGTTCCGATCAACAGTCCTTTCTATCGAGAATTTCGAATAATGGGTGATTTTGATTTGGAGGACGGTCAAGCAGGGGTATCCCTGCTAACGGGCTATCCCCCCGATTAATCTCCGGCGCCCGTGTAGTAAAATTTGCCTAGAGGAACTTGGAATAGTTATTTCCCGATACAGATCAATTCTCTAAGCGTATGAGCGAAAACGTGACCGTTTGAGAAAGAGAGACTGGCTCGCGTGTATGCTTGTCCTGCGAAGCCTAAATCGTTGATCGCGACAATTGATTTTTCATCGAGCGTTTCCGTGTTCCAGTTTAAAACGTACACAGTTCCGTTCATCACGGGAACGTAAAGGTTTTCCCCTGAAACAGTTGGAGTGGGAGCGGCAATATGTCCCCATCCGCTTCCCTTGGATCGTTTGTCGCCGCAAACAACAAAACCACGAGAATTCGTCATGCTGTTGGGGACGAACGCCTGAGTCTCTATTTTCTTTTGCTCGGGGTCAAACCAAAGCAACTGATCTTCGAGACCCGGCACTCGCGATAATTGCAACGGCAACTCGAGGTATTCAATGACGTCGGTTTCAACATTGACTCGGCCAAGCATGGGGAGCTGGTAGTTTCGAAAGTAATTCCATTTTCCAACTAAGAGATTGGATGTTTGAGTAATGTTTCTTGTCTTTGATTTTTTCAATTTTTC
>CALKNI010000130.1 GCA_938091115.1 uncultured Pirellulaceae bacterium
TTGAGCAGCCAATTCTATCTTCTTCTTCTTAATTCCCCAAGCGTCTACTGGAGTATTCAGCAACTAAGATTTAAGTACTTTGACATTGACAAACGCTCACAAACATGCTCACCAAGCTCCTGGCAATCCTTCTGCCCAATACCACCAAACCCGTTCGCTGGCAGCGTCAGGGAAATCTCAAATCAAACAGAACCGCCAACCCACCGCTTCGAAACGCAACTTTCCAACAAGTAACTCACAACTCACGCAACCGCAATGACCAATACAACAGCCACAATACAACGTGGGGATTGAAACAGTAATTCAGATACAGGGGAATTTTCTGGCCGTCGCTTTTCCTCCACACTGGAAATCTTCATTAATTAAAAATTCAACACAGAACCCTGTAACACTAACCTAATCTCACAGTAGATCCCCCACTTGTCGCTCTCATCCAGTTCACAGAATCCAATGAAAAACAAACCCGGATGGTTAATCGTCATCCTCATTTCATCGGTACAACTCGCCCTACTGCTGCTTGCAGTAATGATGCTCTCTTCGTGGTTTCACACACAGACCGAAGAAACAATTGGCCAAAGAACTTGCAAAGACAATAGAACTCTTGCACTACAGATCACTCGATCCCTCAATCTTGGTGACGCTTCAAAAAAATTCAACGCTGAGGCCGAACTTCAAACACTGGGTAAAAAGATAGCTTCCATTACTGTCCCCAACGGTGGATTCATTATCGCGATCAATCCAAAATCGGCAAAAATTCTCTGCAGCACGCCTCATGCTGCAATCCCTTCCAGTTTTGACCCGGCGAACATAAAGTTAAAAATGCTTTCCAAATCCCTAGAGGCGAAGGTCGATCTTTTGCGGTCAGTTGCACCCAACAATCGTCACCGGCATTTTGATGGCCGAGCAGAAATAGCTGGCAAGGAATACTTCGTGAGTGTCGAATTCCTACCTAAGCTTCAAGCCATCCTGATGCTTGGCCAACCCGCCAAGCACTCGATGTCCGGGTTGACCGACTTAATTGTTAACACTCAACAACTTGTATTCACCGCAATCCTGCTGTTGGGAATGATCTCCATCAGCTTAATCACGTCCATCTTAAACCGTTTTCAACAAAAAAATGAAACGATGACAGAAGGGCTCGAAAACAAAGTTACTCAACGTGAATCAGAATTACTCCGCACAAAAAATGCAGTGATTTTTGGTTTAGCAAAACTAGCTGAATCCCGAGATAACGACACCGGTGAACACCTAGAACGGATTCGCTCCTACGTTACGATCCTTGCGAAAGATGTCGCCGAAAAACGAGACGAACTCAATGACGAATGGGTTCGAAACCTAGGACTCGCGTCGTCTCTTCATGACATCGGAAAAGTTGGTGTCCCTGATTCCATCCTGCTCAAACCCGGTCCATTGAGCATGGAAGAGCGGGCCATCATTGAATTACACACCGTTATTGGCGGAGAGTGCCTTGAAGCAATTCAGATGCGACTCGGAAACAACTCGTTTATGGACACGGCCAAGCAAGTTGCCTTTTTCCACCATGAACGCTGGGACGGAAGCGGCTACCCCCATGGCCTTAAAGAAGAAGAAACACCGCTGACCGCTCGCATCGTAGCTGTCGCCGATGTGTACGACGCTCTCACTTCAAAACGACCTTACAAGACCTCCTTCGGCCACCTTGAAAGTCGGGCAATCATCATCTCTGGGTCAGGATCTCAATTCGACCCTGAAATCGTCGATGCATTTCTACGCCATGAAGATGAATTTAGAGAAATCTCTCAGAATAAATCTGAAACTGGAAGCCAGCCAAACCGAAAGCGGTTTGCCAACTCGGAAGAGTTAATGAAAACTCTTGGCGAACAAAACATCGAAAACCAAGCGAGCGTTTAGCACACCCGTGAGTGGGCGGCCCGATCCAGACTTCTTCGCAAATGGCAAAACCATTGTACAAACGAAGCCCGCTACGAATTACTGATACGGCTCAAATTTGAACTACCTCACATCAATTGATGTTTGTTCCCCTCTACTTGCTTTCGCAACCGAGTAAGCGAAAATCACTGCAAAAAGAAATCTAATTCTTTCTGTCTCAGTGAACACCTAGCTCATGCATGAAATACTAGTTGAAAAGCCTTATCAATTTACTCCGCCTATTACTTGGCACTGGCCGCAAAGACTGATCACTCGTTTTGGACAATTCCAGCGATTAATTCGAAACGAACACGGCATTATCGACCATGAATGTCGCCACGTGGATCGACTTCGCGAATCAGTTAATGCAGGGCATGGCATCATGCTTACACCCAATCACCCGCGGACAACCGATCCGATTGCGATGTACTTCCTTTGCCGCGAAGCCCCCATTTCCATGTACACGATGGCGAGCTGGCATTTGTTTAACCAATCGGCCTTCAAAACGTTTATGGTTCGACTCATGGGCGCCTTCAGCGTCAATCGAGAAGGACTCGATCGGGCTGCAGTAGACTACGCCGTCAAAGTTTTGGTGGAAGCCAAACGCCCGCTACTAATATTTCCAGCCGGAGCTACCAGTAGAACCAATGACCGGCTCATGGCATTGATGGAAGGCCCCGGTTTCATCGCCAGAACTGCGGCGAAAAAACGAGCTAAAACTGATCAAAAAGTTGTCGTCCATCCCATTGCCATTAAATACCTTTACAAAGGAGACATCGAAAGAACTGCCAATGAGGTACTTACGGACTTAGAACGTAAACTCACATGGACGCCTAACCCAACGGTTCCACTGATGGAGCGAATTATAAAACTCGGGAATGCAATGCTGACGCTGAAAGAACTGGAATTTAACGTTCAGTCCATGCCGGGCAAGACGCTGAGAGAACGACAAAACAACATGGTCGATCACCTGATGTTTCCGCTGGAGAAAGAATGGCTTAGTGCAAACGAGCCATTAAGCGGTGGCATTCAATCGAGAGTAAAAAATTTACGAATGAAAATATTCCCCGAGTTGAGCCGGGATGAAATTGACCAAACAGAGAAAGATCGACGCTGGCAGCAGCTAAGCCAGACTTATCTTGCTCAACAAATTGACTGCTACCCGGAGAACTATATTGTTGACCTGCCATCGATCGATCGACTCATCGACACGCTTGAAAAATTCGAAGAAGACCTCACTGGTAAATGCCGGATACACGGTAAAACAAAAGTCATCCTCGACGTTGGCGAAGCAATCGAAGTCTCTCCCAAACGAGAACGCGGCGCGAAATCTGACCCACTGATGGCGGCAATTCGAAAACAACTCGGCGAAAGCTTAGAACAACTGCAATATGAGTCTCGGATGTACGAAGGAAAAATCTACGGTCAAGATTGACAAATTCAATTCGGAACACCGATTCTCGTTATTCATATTTCCATTTGAGAATCCAAGGATCCTCTAGCTTCCGCTGTTTCGCTTCCAGCTTTCCCTGATAAGTCTTCAGCAACTCGGCAAACTCGGGTTTTCCGGCAAGATTATAAGCTTCCCTTGGATCGTTTTTCATATCAAACAATTCAAATTCTGGCCGGTGGATATACTGCCCGACCGTCTTTAGGCCGTACGGTGCTTCCTCCCCCTTGAGATACTGTGCCTGCCAACTTGAGGCCGCCCAGAGATCTGAGGCAAACGGGTAGTCTAACTTAAAAGCAATATTCCAGATTAACTTGTAACGGTCATCTTGAAAAACCCGCATCGGGTAGTACATCTGAATCTCATGAAAAGTATGGGATGCAAAAATTGAATCCCAGTGATCAACTTCTGGATCTGCAAGACAATTTAGCCACGACTTCC
>CALKNI010000131.1 GCA_938091115.1 uncultured Pirellulaceae bacterium
CCCGTATTTTCTTAATCGACGAAGATAGATATTTGTTAGCTCAACACTCGAGATCTTCTGAGTTCGAATCAACCATGCCAATTGATGCACGGGCAAAAAAGCAATTTGGTCTTCGGTTTCCGGCAATTCGATCACAACTGACTGCTTCGTCGTGATCGTCCGGCTTAGTTTGGATTGCTGAATCGTCGCCGCCGTCGGCGCGAACTGAACTGCCATCGGTGTGCTGTACGACAGTTCAACATTTCTCAGTTGCTCCATCGCCTCTCCGGTCTGCGATACGCTCTTTAAGATTTCGCTCCGCTCATCGTCCGTTAACTCAACTCCCGTGATCCACTCCGCCTGCTTTATCGATTCGATATTCAGTTCATTAGAGGCGACCATCGCGCCGACAACCGAACGCTGAAAAACAGCAGTTCCAATTCCGGTGCCCGCAATGGAGGCCAGCAGCGTTCGTCGGTTTAGCATAATAACCCCGTCCAAATAGATGCAAAAAGCCGTTTCGGCGATCGAACTTCCAACAAGCGGAAACGGATCGATGCCCAGCGACAGCGCTTACATGGAATTCAATTCAAAACTTTAATCAACTCAGTCAAGCAATGCACAAAGGGAACATCCTTTGTCGCTGCCTCTTCGGGCGTGTGCGAATAGCCAATCACTTGCATTCCGGCAGCAAGCCCGGCGTCTATTCCTGCTTGGCTATCTTCAATCACAACACAACGCGAGGCGTCAACATTGAGTTTATCTGCGGCGTATAAAAACAAATCTGGCTCTGGCTTCCAAACGTTAATATCATAAGCACTGAAGGTTGTGCCCGGAGTAAAAAACGAACTTAATCCGGTGGTGGTAAGATTAATCTCAATTTTGGCCTGCGGCGCGTTAGAGGCAACACAAAATTGGCGTTGCAGGGAACCTAGCAGATCATGCGCACCACTGATTGGTGTTAAGTCCTTACGCAACGCAGTCGCTTGCCTGGCTCGAAATTCATCCGAAAACGTGTCCGGCAATTTCGAATTCATCCACGATTCCAGAACGCCCATGATAGCAGGCATGTCCCGACCGACGAATAGTGGCAACGCATCTTCATAGCGCAACTCAAAACCGAATTCGCTAATGAATTCGATCAAGACATTTACCGTGATTGGCTCGCTATCGACCAACGTACCATCGCAGTCAAAAATAATCGCATCGAATTCTCGTTCTATCATCTTTCGCGGCCACTTCCGTTTTTAATACGTTTTTTCGCAGCTTTGTAGGGCAAACCCAAGCATACAATCACAACGCCAAAAAAAAAGCCTCCATCCCTCGATTTCGCTTTTCGAAACGGGGCATGGAAGCTCGTGTGGTTCAGCGCTCACGCAAAGCAAAACGCAAATTTACTCTGGGTTTGTCCACTTCGGTTTAATCATCATCATCATCCGGTATTCGGTCGCTAATGGTTTTAGCGGCTCTAGACCGTCTTTTTTAGGGACCTCTTTAGTCTGTTCTTTGCGAGTAAATACTGGATCGATAAACACAGTTTGCCCGTCTTCGACGAGTGTCGAGAAGTGTACCTGTTTCAACTTCTGTTCCGGCACCTGCACGGTGACCGCGGAAGAGGCTGCCTCTGATCCTGCCAGTGGACCAAGCTGTTTTGTGTCGGAGTAACCGAAAGTCTCCACTGAAGCAATATCTGAAAGCGCGAGATCTGCGTTCAACCGAATCTTCCCGTCATCTCCAATCAAGCGAAACTTAAACAGGTTGCCTTGCTCAACGACCTGTAGGATAGGTTGATGTGCCACTGAGAACTTCCCTTCAACTCGATTCACACCCACAACGAATGGCCGAGATTCAGCCACCGAAATGGCCGTCGCCACACCTGGCATTACGGAAACTAGGGGACCTTGCACGATTTCGCAATTCGGTTTCGAACTAAAATCTTTGACCATGCGATCAACGCCCTTGTCCGTCAACCGTCCCATAAGCGTGGGGTAAACTTTTGTTTTCGTTTCCGTTGACATTACACAAGTTCCCGCTGCAACCCCTGGCTGTTGACGTGATTCCATTTCATTGCGATAGGTTGCAGCAGTTGCAAACGCCGTGGCCTGCGGAATCCGATTACTAAACGCTACAAAGGAACCTGGGATCAGGAACGGTTTGTACTCTTCCGATTTGTCGATCGGTAATTTCAGAAAATGAGTTTCAATGGTAAGTCGACGTTTTCCATTTTCTATAAACATTAGATTCATTGGCAACGCGTCAAAGAAAAGCTGGCTTGCCGTGATTCGATAAACGTCATCGCCAACAATCGAATAGGCTGCCTCGGCTCCTACCACTCGTTTAGCCGAGGGATCGAGAATCGGTGACATCTTTAGCGTTGCGACGGTGGTAGCAAATGCCTCGTCGAGGCTGCAACCTTTGAATTTTGCATATTTTTGAAGTGTCTTTTTAAGATTGACTTCCCGCGTTACTAAAAAAGGTTTGGGGTGGGACATGGCATGTGCCGAGGGAGTAACAGTCAAAACACCGCCCGAATTAGATCGTGTGTGCATTTGGCTCATTCGTTCGACCAAAGGTCCCGAAAATGAAAACTGCGACAGTGGCGAAGGCTCTACGGTCTTTGGTTTGGCTGGAGTTTGATCATATTGGCTCGGTTGAAGCTGAGCCAAGCAATCTACATTTCCCAATACAAAGACACTCACTAGTGCGCCAAGAAGCGCTAAAGTGACACTAACTCCACACCTTGCTTCCCTTCTCATCACAGTTCTCCATTGAAAGATTTGATTCCCGACTCGAACGTTCTAATCCATGCATTCAAAATCCACCAAGACCAATATTGGTTGGTAAAACGCGAGTTTTTCGATTTCCCAGATAAAACTTATCCACAAAAACGCTCTCGAAGCTGTTTTTAAGGTGGATTCTGGAAGAAAGACGCGGCGTATCCTGGTCTTCGAAGTTGTTTGCGGAACTTTGCTTCGTTTAAATCTCGGGCAGCGAAATTTATGCGAAGCAATGGCGATAGGAACAATCTGCAGTTATTTCGTAAGCGCTGCTTAATCGCCTCCTAAAATCGCGGAAGCGTCATTAGGAATTTGTCGCCCACACCTCTGAAAAGCCGCCAAACCGAATAATCTGATCCATTTTGAGGGTGTTTGCTGCTCGCGGCGACTGGAAATGCCGAGAATAGGACTAACGTGGACAGATGTCGGGAAAAACCGAGTAAAACTGGCCAGAAGCCCTTACGATTACTGGTGCAATCGTTTAATATTTTGCGTGATCGACGTAAAAGAACGTCGGCTCAAATTGATATTCTGTTCCGGCAGTGATTAACCTCATGCCGGATTTTTCTTTATAGCCCTGCAATTCATGTTCGACTCATTACAAGACGGCCTCAAAGGTGCATTTAAGTCGCTTCGCGGTAAAGGCAAGCTGACCGAAGCAAACATGCGCGATGGCCTGAAACTGGTCGAATCGTCGCTGCTCGAAGCGGACGTCAGCATCGACGTGACCCGCTCCTTTATGGGCAGTGTCACCGAGAAAGCCCTCGGTGAAAAAGTATTGCTGGCATTGGATCCCTCAGAACAATTAGTCAAAGTCGTCTACGATGAATTGACTGATTTACTCGGGCCGGTTGACGACGATCTCCGTCTCGATCAGGAAGTCAACATCATTATGATGTGCGGCCTTCAGGGTTCTGGAAAAACGACGACCTGCGGTAAACTCGCCAAACTATTGCAAAGAGATGCCAAAATGACACCGCTGTTATGTGCAGCGGATCTCCAGCGTCCAGCGGCGATTGACCAGTTGCATGTTTTGGGTGAAAGTCTGGGCGTTCCAGTTTACAGCAACAAAGAGGAATCTGACCCGGTAAAAGTCTGCCAAGAAGCGGTTGCTCAAGCGAAGGCCAACAAGAATCAGGTGGTCATTCTTGATACTGCCGGACGACTCGCCATCGACGAAGTGTTGATGGAACAGCTAAAAACAATCGATCGAAAAGTTCAACCTCATCATGTCTTCCTAGTCGTCGACGGGATGACCGGTCAGGATGCGGTTAAAAGTGCCGGCGCCTTCGATAAGGCGTTAGAACTCAACGGCGTCGTCATGACGAAACTTGACGGCGACGCACGCGGTGGTGCTTTGCTTTCGGTGAAACACGTGACGGGTGTGCCAATTCGCTTCCTCGGTACTGGTGAACACCTCGACGATCTCGAGATTTTCCGCCCCGAAGGAATGGCCAGTCGAATTCTCGGCATGGGCGACATGGTCGCTCTCGCTCAGCAAGCTCAAAACCTCGTCGACGAGGATGAGCAGAAACGAATGCAGGAAGCCCTTGAGAAAGGGCAATTTACACTCGACGATTTCCGAAATCACATGCAGAAGATGGCTAAACCAGGCCTGATGCAAAAGATGATGGGCCTCCTCCCGGGAATGCCCAACATGCGTGAAATCAACGACATGATGAGTCAAGGTGATACATCAAAACAGATCCGACAAATGGTCGGAATTATCGACAGTATGACGCCGAACGAGCGTAAGAACCCAAAAATCATAAATCCCAATCGCCGTCAGCGGATCGCGGCTGGTTCTGGTGTTCAAGCCAAACAGGTGAGCGAGCTGATTAAGCAGTATGACACCATGAAACCAATGCTGACCGGAATGGCAGGCATGAACACTGGCGATCGCATGCAGCAGATGCAGGATCTTCAGTCGCAGATGATGAACCCATCGAAAGGAATGCCAAAAACCAAGAAAAGTACGGGAAAACGGCTGTCAACCAAGGAAAAGAAGAAACAAGCAAAGGAACGGGAAAAACGGCTGCGACAGATGAGACGTGAAAAAAAGAAGAAAAAACCATAGTTTTTGATTTTGGCATATTCAAACATAGCGTTCAGCGAGTAGATTTGCCGTTTTGGCAAACCGGAACCTGCTGTACCGGAGACACCTAAGCTTGCGACGATGGTTGCGAGTTGACAGATTTTTAGATTGGCCCGTTAGTGTAATTGGCCAGCAAAACCTAAACGGTTCATCTTCCCAGAGAAGAGGCCACGAACCCCGTTAAGCGACTGTCGGTCAACGATAAACGTGATCCGAACTGTCAATCAGCGAGGCCCTGTGGTCGGGACTAACGTTTAATCACTTGATTTAGTAAAGAGGAAAAAGTGGCAGTAAAAATTAGATTGAAAAAGATGGGACGAACACATCGACCGTTCTTTCGTGTGTGTGCAATGGATCAGCGAGCACCTCGCGATGGTCGTGTTATTGAACAATTGGGAACCTACGATCCGATGGTTCCAGATACCGACGCCAGAGCTATCCTCAACGGAGAGCGAATCAATTATTGGTTAAGCGTTGGTGCCCAACCTACTCCCAAAGTCGCGACGTTAATTAAGAAGTACGGCGCCGAAGGAAGTCACCTTGAAGCACAAGCCGAGGCAATTTCAAAATTGTCCGGTCGACGAGCAACTGCCATTGAATCGGCACGTGCTGCAGCCGCGAAGGTCGAGCTTCCCAAAACAGAGCCGGATCCCGTCGAAGCACCTGCTGAGGAAACAGCGGAAGCACCTGCTGAGGGAGCAACGGAAGAAACAGCGGCACCTGCCGAAGCATCCACAGAAACAGCGGCCGAACCTGCCGAAGGTGCTGCCGAAGAAAAAGCTGAGTAAAGACTCATGCGTTTTGACATACTCACCTTGTTTCCGGAGATGTTTCCGGGCTACGCAGGCCAGAGTATTTTAAATAAATCCATTGAACGCGGCCTGGTTGAGGTTCACGTTCATAACATGCGAGACTGGGCAAAGGGTCGTCACCATAAAATTGATGATTCGCCTTACGGTGGAGGGCCGGGGATGATCTTGATGGTCGAGCCGGTAGTCAACTGTGTTCGCGATGTTCAGGCGATGGGCGACCAACCGGGAACCGTAATCGTCACAACACCTCAAGGCCAACGGCTGAACCAGCCAATGGTCGAGGAGTTGGCACTCAACCAACGAATGATTTTACTTTGCGGACGTTACGAGGGGTTCGATCAACGTGTGATCGACATTCTTCAACCGCTGGAAATATCGATTGGGGATTATATCCTCAACGGCGGCGAAGTCGCTTCGATGGTTTTAGTGGACAGCCTCGTTCGCATGGTTCCGGGAGTTTTAGGGGATGAGCAGAGCAGCTGGGACGACTCGTTTTCACGGGGAAATCGCATGCTCGAGTATCCCCAGTACACCCGACCCCGAGACTTCGAAGGACACAGTGTCCCCGATGTTTTACTAAGTGGAAATCATGGTGAAGTCGACCGTTGGCGACAAGCCAAAAGTTTAGAAAACACTAAAAATAAACGAAGTGATCTTTTGGATTCGTAAATCCTGAAGGTAAGATTTAAAGATAGAAAAATACTGCACATCACAGCGACGCGTCGGCAAGACGCGAATTAATTGAGGGTAACAATATGACTCACAAAATTATGGAACTCGTCGAAAAAGACAGTCTCAAAGCGGAAGCACCCGAATTTGAGATCGGCGATACTGTCGACGTTCATTGTAAAATTCTGGAAGGCCAAAAGTCGCGGACTCAGGTTTTCAGCGGAACCGTTATCGGTCGTAGCGGCAGCGGTGCGCGTGAAATGTTCACCGTTCGACGGATCGTCGCCGGCCAGGGTGTGGAACGAAAATTTCCGGTACACTCCCCTAAAGTCGAGAAGATTGAGGTCAAACGATCCTCAATCGTTAAGCGAGCAAAACTTTATTACCTTCGCGATCGTGTTGGTAAAGCAGTTCGATTGAAAGAACGCCGTAAATAAAAGATTGAAAGTCTCATTTTAAAAGACTGAGATTCTCATCCAGTCCAATTCAAAAGGCCAAGTGATAACCACTTGGCCTTTTTTGCGTTGTTTTATTTCATTCCCGTAAAACCACCCCGAAACGAACCTCTCGATAGTAGGCTTTTCAAAAAGAATTGGTGATTTTCAAATCACCGGCAGAGAAACTAAATTCGCCCCTCTCGAATTAACAACGTCCACATATTAGAATTTGACTTCTCAGGGGCTATCGAAACAGATTAGTAGCTTCATTCGATTTGCTTGCCGTTTTCAAGACTAACCCCACCATTTCAACGGAACTGAAATAAAGTGTCTACTTTCTGCCCACGAGAACACGCACGTACCATTAGCGACCAACTTCACACCGCTGTTCTTGCCGCTCACGCCGCCGGGGTGATCATTCGCGAAGGATCAGCCAAACTTAACGTTGTCGAACAAAAAGGAGTCGGTGATCTCGTTTCGGAAGTCGACCGCGAAGCCGATCGGGTCGCCTGTGATATTCTACGAGCAGCGTCGGATTTGCCAATTTTGTCGGAAGAACTCAATGCCGACCAAACGACTTCCAACGACATGTGGATTGTTGATCCGCTCGATGGCTCCAGCGCTTATTTAATGTCTGCAGGCCCTCATTTTCCCGCGGCTTTGATAGCGCTTCGAGAAAATGGTTCCACTCGGCTTGGCGTGGTTTATTTCCCACTTACCGATCAATGGTTTTACGCCGAAAAAAACTGCGGGGCTTGGCATAATGGTCAGCGGTTACGTTGCGACGTCGGTGACTCTTTGTCAGATGTCTGGGTCGAGATGAATCAATACGGAGACGCAACGCTTGAAACAGAGTACTTTCGCAGTCTTAAGGAACGCCTTCGCTCAAAACAGGGCGCTCGGATGGTAACTTCGACCGTGCCTCATTCCGGGGTTGCCATGCGAATTGCCGTTGGTGATTCCCTCCTCGCTGCCGCGATTCATGACAACAACCCGGCTTGCACAAAACAAGCCGCCTGGGATATCGCAGCTCCCCAAATCGTTATGGAAGAAGCCGGCGGGGTATTTCTAAATCCAGATGGCGAGCCGTCTAACCCGTTTGAATCGAGGCCGATCATTGTTGCACGGTCGCTTGAACTCGCACAAGAAATCATTGGACTCTCCACGGAATTGCGATCAGAAATACAGACCGCAAACTAAGCCTCTACTGAAATCGCCACCTCAGAGAACGACTGGCAACTTCTTAAAAATCTTGGCAGACCGTTTTTACTCAGAGAGCGGCAACAACTCGATATTGCGAAACCAAACTCGCTGTGCTTCCGCTTGAAGTGCAATGTGACCATAAGCAAGCTTACTCTCTGCGCCTAGTGCTAGAATTCCTTTTGCTTCGTCACTCTCAGGATCCAGCACTGGGAACCTGTATCGCAACACCTCTTTTCCTTCGACTCGATAGATAATTAGGTCATGGCCATGAACCTCCATCTCTACAGATACCCATTGATCCGCCGACAAAGTAGGACCTGTTGATTTAACAATGTGCTTCTTAGTCAATTCACCTTCAAAATTTAAGTGGGTTCCCGGCGTACAAACATTCCCCGTTTGACGTTTGCCGTTGCCTAGCCCCGCTAAAAATTGCATTTCTAGACTGGCTGGAAATCCCTGATCAAGCCGCATACTCTGTGGGGATTGGGAGTGCAGCATCACTCCACTATTTAGATCTACGTATTTAGGTGCGTCGGGCAACATTCGACCCACAAACCGATATTGCAGCCGAAGCTTGTAATTCGAATAGGTCAAATTTGAATACAAATGTCCAAATTGTCGGTTAAACGGTCCGTAGTCATCGTATTCACATTTCAGGATTCCATTCTCTACCCGAAACGTGTTCGCAAAATTTTCTCCGACCGGATGCCCCGCAATTTTAACCGTCCAACCGTCAAGGTTCTGGCCATTAAACAGAGGAATCCATTTGGATTCATCAACCGCTGTACCGTTCTTCTCGTCTTGGCCCCTCTCACTCGCTTGGCAACGAGTAGTTCCGTAAGACACAAGCCCTGGGGTCAAACAGATGAGTCCAGCTAATTGCCCAATTAAAAGAATTCGTTTAAGGCAGAGATTCATATTTATCAATTCAAAAACTGAGGGCATAAATTAAAGCAACCTAGGATCTAATCGAACTCAATTTAAGCAATCAGTTCGGTAATTGCACGATGCTGCTCCACGCCGGTCAAACGCACATCCAAACCATTTACATTAACCGATAATTTCTCATGATCGACTCCCAGGCATCGTAAAATCGTTGCCTGAATGTCATGAACATGCGATTTACCCTCGACGATATTGAAACCCAGCTCGTCGGTCTCTCCCATACAAAACCCGCGTTTCATTCCGCCCCCCGCAAACCACATCGTAAATGCCTGAGGATGATGGTCACGACCACCCGATCGGTTCAAGGCAGCGCTGGCTTCGACCATCGGCGTTCGGCCAAATTCTCCACCCCAGATCACCAGAGTATCATCAAGCATACCACGCTGTTTCAGATCCATAATGAGCGCTGCAGAAGCTTGATCGGTAGCATTGCATTGCTTTTTAAGCCCGCCTTTTACATTACTATGATGATCCCAGCCATTTTGATAAACCTGAATAAAGCGCACGCCCCGTTCAGCGAGCCTCCGTGCCAATAAACAATTATTCGCAAAAGACTTTTTCCCAGGTTTCGCTCCGTAGAGCTTGAGCGTCGCTTCGGTTTCTTGACTTGTATCCATCAATTCTGGCGCACGTGCTTGCATGCGGTAAGCCATTTCGTAGGCTTTGATTCTCGTCTCTATTTCAGGATCATTCACTAAATTGAGCTGCTGACTATTTAAATTCTTGATGAGGTCAATGGAATCACGTTGAGACCGATTATCAAAACCAACTGGATTGGTCACATTGAGAATAGGATCACCGGAGCTTCGAAACGGCACTCCCTGATGGGAACCCGGGAGAAAACCAGAACTCCACAGCGAAGCACCTCCACTCAATCCACCGCCACTTTGTAGAACAACGAAGGAAGGCAGATCTTTCGATTCGCAGCCGAGGCCATAGCTGAGCCACGATCCCATACTCGGGCGGCCCGGTATTCCATTGCCGGTATTGAACAACAGTTGAGCGGGGGCGTGGTTAAATTGGTCCGTTGTACACGATTTTAGTATCGATACTTCATCGACAATTTTTGAAAACCAAGGCAATAACTCAGAAACTTCCACGCCCGCGGAACCGTGTTTTTGAAATTCAAACTGTGGTCCCAAAATAGCAGCATCGGGCTGAATAAACGCATACCTTTGGCCATCAATGACCGACGGTGGTATTGGCTGCCCCTCGAGCTCGGCAAGCCGAGGTTTGTAATCAAATAAATCGAGTTGACTTGGAGCCCCTGCCATGAACAAGTAGATCACCCGTTTGGCTCGCGGCAGAAAATTTGGCTGGCCGGCAATTCCGCCGACCGTATCGGTCGAACCTAACAGGCTTTTACTCCGCATTGCTCCCGTGCCACCCGCCAATAATGAAGCAAGCGCAATTTTCCCGACACCAACCCCGCAGTCTTGGAAAAAATGCCTCCGAGTCTTCAAATTCGAATGATCCACAATTACTGATTCACTTTCCTGAATTCTGTATTCAAATCACAATCGGCCAGCTAAAAGGTTATCGTATTTTAAAACAACCAACAAATTGCCGTATTTCGCTCTCATCAACTATCGGGTTGAGTATATAGGTTCCGTCAGCGAACCGTAGAGCTGACATTTTGTTGTAAATTTGAATGTTCAACCGAAGCGTCAATTCTCACTGGACAATTTGTTGACTTTATTTAGCGACGATTCAAAAACCGCAATTTAATCGTCTACCAACAGAGTCGCCCAAGAATGCTTATACGGCATCTGGCGAACTCCTAAAACTCAATTCCAATCAGAAAAATATAGTTTATCAGTCTTTTTTTTATCTGAAATCGAGAGGCCGCCTCATCAATGGAACTCACTAAGAGCGTAACCCTTTGCGTTTTCCGCCGTAATTCCAGTCCAACTGTAACAAAACAAACAAAGTTCACGAACTTAAAAAAACCTACAATCCAGACAAATCAGTTCATGCGATTTAATTGAAACCGCAATTGGAATTGGCTAAAATTGCCGATGAAAGATCTTAGCCCTCGCTCCCGCGAGCGGTTTTATCTACGCCGATAAATGATCATAAACACCAAGGAGAAGCTAGGTGACCAAACGTAAATCAACAGACGCCTCCAAGCAGCCAGCGTCCAAACAGTCGAACTCCGAATCTACCCGTCGGGAGTTTCTCAACAATGGTTCTAAGATCGCGGTGGCTGGCGCTGCCATGGGATCAATTATCGCACCTAAATTATCGATCGCTCGATCGGCTCATGCCTTCGGTACCGATACAATTCGTATAGGTCTTGTTGGTTGTGGCGGACGTGGAACCGGTGCTTCCATCCAAGCCATGAACACCACCAGTGGTAACGTCGAGTTGGTTGCCATGGGCGACGCATTCCAAAATCGTCTCGATGGTTCGTTGAAGACTTGCCAGAACAATCATAAAGATAAGGTACAAGTTCCCAAAGATCGCCAATTTGTTGGATTTGACGCTTACAAAAACGTACTCGCATCGGACATCGACATGGTGATCCTTGCGACTCCTCCCGGCTTTCGCCCGCTTCACCTAGAAGCGGCAATCAACGCTGGGAAAAATGTTTTTATGGAAAAACCAGTCGCAGTTGACGCCCCGGGCGTACGCCGCGTTCTGCGAGCGGGCAAACTTGCCGAACAAAAAGGATTGGCCATCGCCGTTGGCCTTCAACGACGACACGAGCGAGCGTACCGGGAAACCATTTCTGAATTGCAGAATGGTATTATCGGCGACCTCGTGCACACCCGAGTCTACTGGGACGGTGGCGGTGTCTGGACGCGTCCACGCACCGAAGGTGAAACTGAATTGCAATACCAAATGAAAAACTGGTATTACTTCAACTGGCTTTGCGGTGACCATATTGTTGAGCAACATATCCACAACCTTGACGTTGCAAACTGGTTAATGGACGACTACCCCGTAACGGCGCAGGGAATGGGTGGACGTGAAGTCCGAACCGGTAAAGATACCGGCCAGATCTTTGATCACCATGCCGTTGAATTCACTTACGCCAACGGACACCGATTACTCAGCCATTGCCGTCATATCCGGGAATGCTGGAATTCAGTTTCTGAGCACACCCATGGTGCGAAAGGTTATGCCGACATAAGTGGTGGACGAATCTTTGACAACACTGGCAAGGAAATCTTTAAGTGCAAGGAAGGAAAGGGGCAACGCGGTGGTCACCAACAGGAGCACCACGACCTGTTTGCCGACCTACGCGACGGAAAAATTCCAAACGAAGCCGAATACGGAGCGAAGAGCACCATGACTTCGATCTTCGGACGGCTTGCAACTTACTCCGGCAAAGAATTGAACTGGGATGATGCCATTAATTCGGATGTCATGCTTTGCGACGTCGACGCGTTAAGCGGAATGAATGATGAAGCACCCGTTCAACCGGACGCCGATGGAAACTACCCATGCCCTCGCCCTGGTGCCGGAGCGAAGGATGTTATCGATTGGGAAGTCGGCAAAAAGAAAAAGAATAGAAACAAGAAGTAATGTTCTAACCAACAACAATGCAAACCAAAGGCGTCCTCTCGAGGACGCCTTTTTTT
>CALKNI010000132.1 GCA_938091115.1 uncultured Pirellulaceae bacterium
GGGAGTATTTATCGTAATCCTTGCCCCGCAGTTGGCGAAAAACAAAACATTCAAATGGCTCCTGCGTTTACCCCGAATTGGCAATCTATTTAGAAAATTGTCCGATGTCGTACTAACTTATCGAAGTCAGCCTAAAGCAGTTTTATCCGCGCTTGCAATGAGCCTTCTTGTGAATTTCTGTTTTGTAATTTCAATTTACTCCCTTGCAATCGGCCTGACTAATTCTGCTCCAACGTTTCCAGACCATCTACTCATCGAACCGATTTCCATGGTCGCGAATGCCGCACCGCTTCCCGGCGGCCTCGGGGGAATGGAGTTAGCGCTTAAGTTTCTCTACGAAGCGTTTTCATGTGAAACCGGCGTAATTGTAGGATTCGCTTTCCGATTTTCCTTGTTTTGCGTCTCCGCTCTCGGTGCCATATTTTGGTTTCTAAATCGGAAAAAAGTTAACGAATCGTACTCCACAAAGAGCGAGGATTCACCCTGTGAAATATCAAAGTGACCTTGGTTAATTTGGGATTTTGGGTAATTATGAAACGATGAAGCGTGCCCAACCACTGAAAGATCATTCCGCACCTGAAGATATTCATGCACCCGCGACACGAATTTGGCTTCACGCATTATGGCTGACCGTACTCGGGTTCATCCTGCTCCCTTACGATTTTTCATTTTATGGGCATCAATTTGAAGATTCGATTCCAGGCGACCTAACCCGCGTCATCAGCCTTTCAGAAATTTTCGCTCACGGATTCGGGGTCGTTTTAACGGCAGTCGCTATTTGGGTTCTCGCAGCATCACACCGCCGTGCAATTCCCCGCGTTGTCCTTTGTGCGCTTTGGCCCGCAATCAGCGTCCATTTATTAAAATTTCTTATCGCTCGACGGCGCCCTCTAACCTACCTTCAAGCAGATGGCAACCCAAGATTCCCCGATACAGTCGACTCGACATGGCTTGGATTTTTATCTGACGAGCGCATTAATTTCCCAACTTACGCCATCCAGTCATTCCCATCAGCGCATACTGCGACAGCGTGGGGACTTGCAATTGGCTTAACTTGGCTCTTTCCACGCGGCCGTTGGCTATTTTTTTCACTCGCCTTCCTTGCCTCAATCCAGAGGATTACCTCTATGTCGCATTGGCCAAGTGATGTCTGTTGGGGGGCAGCAATTGCTTTTTTGATGGCGGGAGCGGTCACGCAGAACTGGGGCATTGGTTACCAGTTAAGTAAATTTGAAGGCAACAAAGATCCTGAGATAAAACCGACAGTAACTGTCTAGCTTGAGTAAAGCAAAAATAGCCAGCATATCGCGTTCGAAATTTGATGTGCTTGACCGTCTAGCTTAGAATCCATTGCTGATATTACAAATCACTGGACCCACCCATGAATCTTGCTTGCTGCAACAACGCATCCCTTTTTTTGCCTCGCATGATAATCGGCCACCTGCTTTGTGGTGCAGTTTCGATTCTGCTGGTCTCGTCGAACTTGTTTGCTGATGATTCGAAAACCGGGTCAATCGTACCGCGCAAGGTAAGTGACTTTCGTAAGGATTTAAAAGTCTTTATGAAACTTTCAAAATCTCAAGACCCGCAAACCGAACGAATTGCGGTTTACAATTTGTGCCAACTCCATCGTGAGATCACTAATTCACCAAAATTTGAGGAGAGCCTTCAGCTTCAGGGCATGCGTGTCGTGGTTGCTAAACGGCTCTCAAACTATTCAGGCGATTTCAAAAACAGCTTAAAACGTCTCACCCGTGAGCCCAAAAAAAATCCTGTAAATCGAATGCTCGATGAGCGACCCTCTGCTGGATCGGAGAATTCGCATTCCGAACTGACTCAGTCGGGAAACCAGCCCACCAGCAAGAGCGACAGTCCACCGACCGGGCTTGCCTCACTGAAGAACTCTGGCGAAGAAGCTGAGCTTGAAAACTCGATGTGGTTGTCCGCAGTTTCCAGCTATGACTCGCTCAACTGCGTGAGTGGAGGACCGGATCGGATCTTTTCGTTGATCGGAGGTCAATTAGCCCCCCCTTGGGATCATGGACAGGAACTAGTCGATTTAATCACGACGGTAATTCATCCAAATGCATGGCGTAAAAATGGGGGAAATGCATCGATTCATTACTACCAACCTTCAAGAGTGCTGGTGCTCCACGCCTCTCTCCAGGGACAGCACGCAACCTCTAACTTACTCGAGAAACTACGAGGCTCGACCCAAACTCAATTAAACGTCACAGGCGGACAGGGAAGTATTCGAAACTGAAACTCTTTCTGAGAAATCTGGAATAATTTACTGTCTCGGTTTTCCAGCATTCTCTCCCCAAATTACCTCATAGCGTCCTTGCGAATTAGCAGCAGCTCGTGCCATGCCTGCGGTGTTAAACCCCATGGCAATATTCCCATCCTTATCAACTGCGATAAGCCCGCCGTCGTTTTTATTGAGACGCCTTCGCAAATTGTCATCGACAGCCTCCTGTAAAGTAACACCTTTATATTTCATTTGCGCCGATACGTCGTAGGCTACCGCATTGCGAATGTACTGCTCACCGATCCCAGTGGCAGACACACCGCAGGTAGCGTTGTCAGCATAAGTTCCAGCTCCAACTATCGGACTGTCTCCTATTCTTCCAAACTTTTTATAAGTCATTCCCCCGGTTGTGGTTCCCGCAGCAATATTCCCCTTGCCATCAAGTGCAACGCATCCTACCGTTCCCATTTTCCAGTTAGAATCAAGTTCCCCGTCGCTGTTCCTCTTTAGTCCTGACGTTCGTGACTTCATCCGTGCCTTATAACGCTCCCACGACTTTTTGGCCGCGGGCGTATCAAAATAATCCGTCGGTACCAGACCGACTCCCTGCTGCTTGGCAAACTCTTCGGCTCCGGCGCCGGCTAGCAAGACGTGCCGCGTCTCACTCATTACCAACCTCGCCAATGATATTGGGTTTTTTACAGTCTTAACGCCAGCAACCGCACCGCACGCTTTTGAGCTACCATCCATAATCGAAGCATCTAATTCGTGGTCCCCTGCGGCATTAAAAACAGCACCCTTGCCAGCATTGAACTGAGGATCATCCTCCAGAATTTTCAAAACAGATTCTACGGCATCAAGCGAAGCACCACCTGAAGATAAGACTTTGATGCCTTGGTCGAGTGCTTTTGTTAAAGATGCCTTTCTTTGTTTTTGCTGGGCGGGAGATGCGTTGGCAGCAGAAGACCCCGCACCGCCGTGAATGACAATGGAAAATTTAGGGTTTTCCCGGGGTCCTTCTCCCTCTGCGACGGTTTGCCCGTAAAGGAATACTGAAGGGTAAACAAAAGCGAAAATTAACAGCAATCGAAAACATTGAATACCCGACATACGAACTCCCAATTACTTATTTCTCGTAACGTTAAACTTAACTCACTATCCAACTCTATTCCTCGATTGACTCAGCAAACGCCCTCATTATTTTCCTCCAAACGCATAGAGAGCATCAAAAGTCCGAATGAATATCTTTCCGTTTGAGACTGCCGGTGATGAGGTGATCTCTTCGCCCAATTTGTTTTTGGCCAGAACTTCCAGCTCTTTTCCTGCTCTGATCACAAAAACCGTCCCTCGACGTCCGGCAAGATATATCTTTCCATTCACAACAACCGGCGTCGCCCGCTGTTTGTCAGCAGACAAGCGCTCACGGTAATAACGTTCTCCGGATTGAGCATCGACACAGGTAAGATCGCCTTTCTCGCCAGCTAAATATACCATGCCTTCGTAAATCACGGGGGTCGCCACGTCCGGCGTTCCTTTGGGCAATTTCCAGTGCAGAGCTTTGCGTTGCCCGGTTACATCCCCCTGAAGCGGCACGCGCAACCCCAAAACTGCTCTCCCTTTGGCTGTCGGAGCGACAATGATTCCATCCGCACAACTCGGTGATGAAACCAGACGCAAATAATTGTTGTACCCCTCGCCCTTTGGATTGAACCCGCCGCACCGCCAAATCTCCGAACCATCTTTGAGAGAGTGACCAATGACATAATCAGCGCCATGAGTAATCAGGAATTCGTGTTTCCCATCACGGTAGATAGTCGGCGATGCATAAGAATGCGTATTTTCAGAGACAGCGTCGGTTTTCCTTAAATGCACCCATATCTCATTCCCAGTTTTTGCGTCGAGTGCAATGACTTGTCCAACTGAGGTCGTTTTGGTGTCACGCATCTCTCCATGCATCAGCGCAAGGTATATATTTCCGTTATCTAAAACCGGCGTCATGGACATACCAAACTGAATATTAAATTTCCCGTATTCCTTTTGTAAATCTTTTGTCCAAACTGGTTCGCCTTCGACAGTAAAACACTGCAGCATGCCATTCCCCATCATGGTCCAGACATGCTCTCCATCGGTACTTGGCGAGGGGCTTGCGGCATTCGCACCATCGCGACTCTTTATATCATTTCCCTCGAGAAAGCGTTTCCACCTCTGTTTGCCGTCCATGCCGATACAAACTAAGACTAATTCATCGCCTTCCACACTCGTGGCAAAAACTCGATCACCACAAACGATAGGACTAGAGCCTGCTGCCCCTGGCATGGGGAATCGCCATAGCATCTGATTCTCCTGATCAAATTCAACTGGAACCGCTGGTCCATAACTTACGCTTCGCAGATCATTTCCGCGCCACTGCTTCCAATCGTCCGCACGAACAATGGACGCCGCAAAAAATCCAATCAAAAATACTGACAACCAACCGGGGCGACTTACGGAATCCCTTGAATTCATTGAGTCCTCGTTTATTTAATCTGATCAAATTGATATGAACGAAACTGTAACATTGGGGGATTTGCAAGCTCCCCCCACCGGCCAAACTGTGGCGGCACTGTCGTTCCGAAAAAAAAGCCAGCCCCAGTCTATCAGAAATTAGATTGAAATTCGTATTGGAGTTTGCTTCGCGAGAGAATCTAACTTAATTTGAACTGACATTCTTTTGTGCGACTCGACACAAATTCAAACTCGAACAACCTGCTTTCTTCGCACCGGTAAATCATGAAACGCAAGATCACCTCGGTCCCGCAACTTTACCGCAATGTTCGCCGTTGGACCGAGATCGTTTCGGTCATGAGTAAATACGGCTTGGCAGACTGGCTCAGTCGTTTTCATATCGATTTCCTGACAGATCGATTGAAAACCCAAGATGGTGCTGCCCAATCTCAATTAACGCATAATGCTCGAATTCGAATGACGCTCACTGAGCTTGGCCCAACCTTCATCAAGTTTGGGCAACTTCTCAGTACGCGGCCCGATTTAATCGGCTTAGACCTTGCGCTTGAACTTGAAAAACTGCAATCCAACGCGCCCAAAGATCCGTTCGAAACAACTAAACAGATTATTGAAAACGAACAAGGAATTCCACTTGAAGACATTTTTATTGAATTTGAGGAGGAGCCGATTGCCTCTGCTTCAATCGGCCAGGCGCATCGCGCCAAACTAGATCCACAACGCTTCGCATTTGCCTCCTCGGGACATGAGGAGAATGCGGAAGCCATGGAACCCCTCGACGTCGTTGTCAAAGTTCGCCACGCTGGGATTGACCGAATCGTTGAAACGGATCTCGACATCCTCTCTGGCCTGGCTCAACTCGCAGAGAAGCTGGACGATTTCAAAAATTACCAGCCCATTGCTGTGGTTGAAGAGATGTCGCGCACCATGAAGCGAGAGCTTGATTTTGGGCGAGAAGAACGAAACCTGATTCAGTTTCGATCGCTATTCGAAAATGACCCAACGGTTGTTATTCCCGAACCGATATCGGCACTTTGTTCCGCGCGCATGATCACGATGCAACATATTTCAGGAACCAGTATTCGAAAAATCAGCGAGAACTGTCCCGAAGGTGTTGAGCCCAGTTCTATCGCTCAGACTGGAGCGAATTTATATCTTAAAATGATCTTCCATCACGGATTCTTTCACGCCGACCCCCACCCCGGCAACATTATCATTCAGGACAATGGGACCATTGGATTGCTGGATTTTGGGATGGTGGGGCGAATTAGCGAGCAACTGAGAGAAGACATCGAAGCCATGCTCGTCGCAATTGTCAATCAAGACGTCTCGATGCTCTCTACACTCATCAAACGCATCGGTCGGTGCCCCAATAATTTAAATGAATCTGCATTTTCGAACGAAGTCGCGGATTTCGTTGGACAATATTCAACTCAAATTCTTTCACAGTTTGATATGAGCGGTGCATTAAATGATTTCATGTCGTTGGTCAGACGATTTGAAATCACCCTTCCTGGCGAAGTTTCACTGCTTATTAAAGTGCTCGTCTCCTTAGAAGGAACCGGTCGGCAACTAAATCCTGATTTCAGCTTGATGGAAATCATGAAACCATTCCAGCGAATGCTGCTGTTAAAACGCCTCTC
>CALKNI010000133.1 GCA_938091115.1 uncultured Pirellulaceae bacterium
CTCAGATCGATTTGATTTGATTGCAAAATCGCAGCATATAGGTGTAAAAAAACCGATGGAAATTACAATCTTCATCCGCTCGATTTTCATCGACCGTCTGGTAGAGGCGGCCAAAGTCTATTTTTTGATTGAGGTCATGCTTGCCGCGAAACTCGATTGGTTAAAAGAGGAACTGATCAATCGAACCCGTTTGGTCGAGCCGGTTGCGTTGCATGGCTAGATCCAAGCTGCCATAGTGTTCTATTGGATTACCATACGCATTGAGCAGTGTTGTGTACCAATTGCTTAAAGTTTTATGGCCGGGTGTACCGTGGAATGGCAAACGGATGTATCGTCCAGCGAGATCGAGCTTGGAGTGCTTTCCAGTCATGACGACCATCGGTGCCTCCGTATCCGGGCCGTGATGGCCAGCACCGGTCTCCGGCATGTAGATGATCGTCGTAAAATCAAATAGCGTGCCGTTACCTTCGGGGATCGCTTTGAGCTTAGTCACGAGCGTTCTAACTTGCCTCATATGATGGGTTTTGATGACATCCCTCATTGTTGTAGCGCCGGCGATTTGTCCTCCATGTCCGATCTGATGGATGCTTGTCTTCTGTTTGTTCTCAGGAAGCGAGGTGATGTCGGTACCAAGATCATCGATGGTGTAGGTAACCACGTTAGTTAGTCCCGAGGCCAAAGCTCCGATGATCACGTCGGTGAAGGCGCTCTGTTTTTGCGGGAGCGTCGCGTCTTCTCCACCGCTTGCATGAACGGGGTTAATTTTGGGTAGATGTTTGTTGATTTTATCGCCCAATGAAGCGACTTTTATATTGCGGTCGCGAATCGATTGAAGTGATGCGATCTGGTCACTGATTTTGAGACGTTCATCCCCATCGAGTCCTTTTAGTCGACGAGTTTCCTGTTCATGTAAGTAGTCCAGCAGGGCGCTTTCAGAAGCAGCTTCGTCGGTTTTAGTTACGGATTTAAACAATTCTTGATAGGCAGTCATCGGGTCAGCGTAACAGTAGTTGCGCTGTTTCGCCGCCGGTGCAGAATATCCGGATACAATTCCAGTTCTGTGATCTCGACCATGAGGAACTGCCAGCGACATTTCGACATGACCAAACGGAGAGGGAAATAGTTTGGCTAATTCAAAATCAACGGTTGCCCATTTGATGTTGCTTAAGATATCACGCCCGGCTTTATAGGCACCCATACAGCCGGAATAGGAAAAGTGTCCACCGCCGCTGACCGCCATTGAAATTCCATGAAGAATCGTCATGTTCTCTTTGTGATCGTCGAGTTCTTTGAGCCAGTCAGGCAGTTCATGTTTTGCCAGATCGACTTCGAAGGGCTGTTTTTCGTTGTGCTTCTTCAATTCTTCCGATGAGAAAGAAGGTAAACCAAACTGAGCTGTAAGGTTGCCGTTGGATTTGCGAATAAAAATGAATCGATGCGGAATCTCCCCCGTTACATTTTCAGGGGCGCTCATCAAGTGATTGAATGAAGGCGTGAACGCGAGGCTGGTGGTGCCTAAGGCGGTCGTTCTCAAGAGTTCTCGTCGGCTGATAAACATCGATTATTCCTCGGTGCTGCGTTTGCGGTAGATGAACGACTCGGAGGTTAGCAGCGAGACGATCACTTCGTCAAAGCTGCCGTTGCTGGAGAGGTAAGCGTTGTCTGCATCCATCAGAGTTTTCGAGTCTGAAAGGGTTTCATTCCGACCTAAGAAATAACGGAATGCATGACGGATGATCGACTGACGGACTTTATCTGATTTCGCAAGGCGGTCGATTAGATCGAAAGCATCGACGACATTGCCATCAAGTGTCGCGTCCTCCGTACCTCGCAGCACACCGCTTGGTTCTACGGAGATAGTTTTGTAAATGGGAAGCGAGGCACCAAAATCATTGACCTCGCCGCGCTTGGCCTCTCGGATTAGATTGTCTGGGTGTTCTAGGTTTTCTTGGGTGCGGAATCGGCCGAAGTCGTCGTAAATCTCGAATGGAAAACCAAGAGGATCCATTTTTTGATGGCATCTCCAACAATAGGCAACGCCCGTCCGATTTTCCATTCGCTGTCGAAGTGTTTTATGATGGTCGGGAGGAATGACCGCATCCACGGTGATTGGAACATCGGGGATGGTTCCAGCCAGCAGTTTCTCTTGAATCCATTTGCCGCGATGGATTGGGTCCGTTTCCAAATTCTGCGAGTGGGCAATTAACCAGGCAGGGTGAGTTAAAATTCCTTTTCGATTTTCGATATTGGCTGGTTGGTTAGTTGGGTAGTCCCACGTTTTCCAATCGAGGTTCCAGTATGAAGTCACCTGCTCGCCTCGCATCTGTTGTCCGGTTCGGCCAACTACATTTCCACCATGCCAGAATCCCATGCCCATTTTCATGTACGGCATTCCATTGGCTTGGCCTTGGCTAAAGTGAAGTTCCAGCAAGGGCATCACTCTTTTAAGTGCGGTAAGTAGTGATTTGTTGTCACCGCCTCGCACTTTTTGAAATTCCCAAATTGTCAGCATAAATTCCTTGTGAGGGATAATATTGTCTGGCTCCCAAGTCTTCCATGGAAGTTTCCTGAAATGCTCGTAGACTTTTTTTAGCTGTTTTGCTCCAGATTTCATCACGCTATTATCGCCAGAGTGATAGATGAAGAACTTTTTGGTCGTGAGCAGTTCCTCAAGAACGTCTTTGTCCTTTTCAAGAACGTGCTCAACTAACATGTCAGCTTCGTCTATCAAGCGGCTAACTGCTTGCTCATGACGACCGGCCCCAAAACGGGAGTCATCTTTAAATACTTTCAGAGCTTTTGGATAGCCAAAAAATTCTCTAAAAAATCGTAGTTTGCGGATTGGCTGATTGGTGACGCTCGCGTTTAGATTGGCCGCCTGAACATTTTCGTCAATAATAAACCATTGATCTCGACGGTTCAGCATGCGACGAATCTCCCGCTCGTAGTCCTCGCGCGAATTCAGCCGGTCTTCTTTCACCGCTTTGACTAGCTCTTTGTCCGGACTGGCATCGGTCAGGGCATAAGCGAGTGCGTAGCTCGCATCACGTGGCGCCATCATTCGTCGGTCATGTTTATCCGGCTCACCGTGTCCGAATTCATTGCGGTACGCAAATTCAGTGCTTAAAAACAGCGATTCGATCAGTTTGCCGATAGCTTTCTGTCGATCAAGCTTAACCATGTACGAGGTGAGTTGTTGAATATTCTCCGTGACTTCTGTATCGGTCGGACTACGTTCAAACATCTTTTCATACAGCTCAAATATTAACTGCTCAAGCAGCATCTCCTCGCCGTGCCCACCTGCTTCGCGCTGAGCCTTGAATGACACGTTCCAGTCTGCAAGGCATTTCTCGATGATCTGTTGGAAACGATCTCCCTGTTTGCGGTGTTTTTGAATCGTCTTTTTGATGTCCAGCATTTCCGCGTCCTGAAGTGGTTTATATTTAGCCGCGGCAAAGTTGCCATCTTGAATGTGCTTGTACAGCCGGTTCATATCCCACGTGTCATAGAAGAGCTTCATGGTGGCGATCCGATTTTGAATTCGGTAGTCGGTCACTCCCTCCATATACCAGTCTCGCTCGCTTTGCTGAATAATGCTGTCGAATTCGGCACGATTCTCATCGCTGTAAGGAGCCCAAACGGGATTGCCATTGCGATCCAATTCAAACGAGCCAGTGTCTTCACTGATCTCGTAGCCGGATCGTTTGTAAGTGGCAATTCCCTGAAAGATGGCTCGAATGTCTTCGCGGTCAAAACGGTCAAGGAAGCCGAGGTTTTCGTGCCTTTTTTGAATTCCGTTTTTTGTATGCTTTGGGGGGCCAGGGTACGGGATGTCTTTCCGGATTAGTTTCGGAAGGAGTGCGTCATGTTGATCGCCATAAGTTTCTCGAAGCAGTCTTTGCATAAAGGGGAAGGTTCTCAGGAATTGCTCACGCAAACGCAAAGTCTCGCGGTCGTCCAATTCCGCCTTCATCACTGCATGCATAGCTGGAAAGTTTGCCTTCATTGTCGCTTCAGAAGACATATGGTCAGCGACTCTCTTGGCATTACCAATCATGGTAAGCAAGTGACCCGTCGTCAGGCGATTGTGGACGCTATAACGTACGCCCACTTTTTCGGGCAACAAGTAAGGGTTGGTAATCGTTCTGCGGAACTTATTTCCTCGCTCCGTCTTAGGACTCCAGTGAATTCCACTATCACCTTGAACGGGTTGCGTGGTTCCATAAATCGTCCTCGTCGGATAGTAATCTAGCAATCGATTGATCTTTTCATTAAAGATGAATTCGCTGATCAGCCATCGGCGATCCGGCGTATAGCCTTTCAGGTCCGCGTGTTGGCCCGAAAATAAATCTTTGTGATTTACGACGTTGCCGTATTCGAACCGCAGCAGTTTTTCGGAAAGCGCTTTGGAGGCGTCGCCTGTCAGTTGCTGATCTAACCATCGTATCAAAATCTCTCGCTCACCCGGATTGGGTTGCTTAGCTTCTTCCGGTGGCATTTCATTCAATTGAATGACGCCCTGCAATTTGCCCAACAAGGACTGTCGAGCGACTGCATCAATTGTCTCCAGTGCATCCAATTGAATTTGCCCGTTTTGCTTGACGGTTCCATGGCACGACACACAGTAGGCACTCAGCACCCGGGTTGCTTGTGCTTCCAGTGCAGTCGGATCCAGATCTACAATTGCGGGTGCGGTCTGGGCAACCAATTGATCTGTCAGAGGTGACCCCAGAAAAAGCGAGTACAGCAAAAGTAAGTTCAGTTTTACGATGCTGCGAAGACCTATCGCACAACTTTTCAAATTCATATTAGCCTTTGTAAAGTCGTTTCGTTCTGAGTCCAATGTCGATTCTGTTTTCCCGGCTTCCTTGGAACAACGTTTTGGCAACTGTAGATTGCGCCGCTAAATTTTTTAAAA
>CALKNI010000134.1 GCA_938091115.1 uncultured Pirellulaceae bacterium
GACGCTCTCAAGAGCGTCGCTTTTTATTTTCAATGACTGGTCGAATTAGAAACCGCCCCCAGCTTGCCCGCCCATTTGCAACAGCATTGGCAGATTCTCCATTTGCTTACTAATGTAATCCCCAAGGCCCTTAGGCGTTGGAATTTTGACTAGCACTTCCTGGCCAGTCCCCTTCGCCTTAAGTGCCTTACTGATTACCCCCAGCATTTCGGCTGCATCAGGATCCGAGCTTTCAACCATCGGCATGAATTGCTGCATCGACATCTTTGCCAATCCCAACATCGCATCGACACCGCTTCGGAGCTCTTTGGATTTTTCATCATCCAATCCTCTTGCCTTGATCGTTAACAGATCTCCGCCGTCCATACCCACCATGATTGAAAGATCTTGTACATTGTTAATTAGATCAATGAACATTCCTGCAGGCCCATTGCCACCTGCCTGTTGCTTACCCATCTCGACTAATTCAGTGACCAGCCCCCTGGCACCCGAAAAATCCATCGCCATACGAATCGGTGCCTTGGGCGAGTCTTTCGCAGCCGACATCAAATTGTCAGTTAACAACTTTCGGTCTGGATGAAAAAGGTATTTCTTGGTTCCCAGTTCGACTGTCTTAGAGTCAACAACCTGAAAGTACACTAAACCTGCCGGAACGGGACCATCCGCGGGCATTTCGTAAAATGTCTTCCCATTGTTTTCAATAGTTTCAGCTGATTCAGAACCGATCTCCGCGAGCACCTTGTCGATGGCATCTTCATTGTTGAAATATATTTTCACAAAGAAATCAAATTTGACCTCGCCAATTTGAGCCATCATTGCGTCTTGCATACTCTGAGGTAGGCTCATCGCTCCGAACACTCGGTCAATCTCATTAGGCCCCGGAGCATCATCCCCCGAAGTCATGTCGGAAAGCATGCCTGCCATCCCAAGTTTTTTTCCAAGTTCACTATCTCGCATATCATTCATGCGCAAATCAAATACAACTACCGCTTTGTCTTTTTCATCAAGCGTGCCCGTTTGAGCAAACACCGACGAGCAAGCCATCGTCAGTAACATAAAAAATGAAAATGCAAAAACTCGCATGCTTAAACTCCTCGTGGTTTCGAAAAAATTGCAAGAGCTCGCCTTACCGGCGGAGCCCATTTGTTAAATGGGGAAGCAATAAAGCATACCCTGTTTTCAGTCAGAATGTTTCGATTTAATTAAATCCAGCGCAGTCTGCAATGCTTCGTCAATTTTAGCCGGATTTTTTCCACCTGCCTGAGCTAAATCAGGCTTACCGCCCCCTCGGCCGTCGACGACCGCTGCTACTTCGCGGACCCAATTACCAGCACTGAAGCCCCGTTCGACTAGATCGCGAGTCATCCCGGCGGAAAGCATTACCTCTGAATCGCCCGAACTGGACGCTAATAAAATTGCGGCGGGGTTAGTTTTTTTGCGAATTTGGTCAATCAACTGAACCATTAACCCGCGATTAGCATTGGGGAGTTGGTGAGCAATGACCCTGACATCACCGACCACTTCAGCAGCGGCAATTAACTCATCGACATCCACGTTACTGGCCTCGCTCAGCCTCTCGAGCTCCTCCTCCAGTGAACCAACCTCTTGCAACATTGCATGGACGCGCTCTGCCACTTGAAGAACAGGAACATTAAGAGCGCGGGCTGTGTGCCGCATAATACTTCGCAATTCAAAATAATCTGCCTCAGTCGCCTCAGCCGACTCGTGCTTTTCAAAGGTCGGCAGAACCTCCGAAGACTTACGCCCCGAACTAAGCTGTTTTTTGAGGCTCTTCACGTGCTGGCTAAGGTGAGTCACTGCAACTGGAACGTCCGTCCAAACAACCGATAGATCGGCAGCCAACTTACGACAGTCCTCCATGATTCGAATTTGGTTTTCCCTAGCCTTGGCTCCCGTCCACGCATGGATACGCCGGGTTCCCGCTCCCATGTTTTCTTCGGAATAGATTTCAAATGCATCTACGTCGCTTGAATTGGAAACGTGAATACCTCCGCACAGCTCCTTACTGAATTCGCCGATGGAAACCATTCGCACAGGATCAGGATATTTTTCACCAAACAACATCATCGCGCCTTGCTCGCGAGCGTCAGACAATGGCAAAATTTCAGCTGTCACTGGCACGGCGGCATGAATCTTTTCAATCGTCTGCCGTTCGATCAAAGCCAGTTGCTCCTCCGGCACTGCGTCCATATTTGCAAAATCAAACCGAAGCACATCATCAATCACTCGAGAGCCACGCTGTTGAGCATGTTCACCGAGATGCTCTTGCAGTGCGTGGTGCAACATATGGGTGGCACTATGCGCCCGGCAAATTCCCTGCCTGCGTTCCTCATCGACGTGTGCTTGAACCTCATCTCCGAGAGAAAGTGTTCCTTCTGTCATCTGACCGGAGTGAATAATAAGCCCGCCATCTTTCTGGGTATCCTCTACTTGAAACTTACCGGTCGCCCCTTCAATCCAACCGCTATCACCAACCTGACCGCCAGATTCTCCATAAAATGGGGTTTCCTGCAAAACGATGAACTGTTTCCCCCCACCGACCTCCATCGAATCACACTTCTGCTGCTTTACAACCCTCTTTTCCGAAATTTGATTCTTCACCCTCTCCATTACTTCGGTGACTTCTTCAAAATCGAAATACATCCCGACGATTGAACTTTGCAATTCAGATGCCTCGTAGCCTGAAAACAGCGTCGACTTGTGCTCTTTTTTGATTTCATCGAGAGGACCGGCATCGCCCATAACGGTTTTCTCGCCGGTATTACTCACGTCGCCGTGCTCCAACATCCATTTTTCAAACTCAGCCCAATCGAAACTTAAACCGTGATGCTCCGCGACTGATTCGGCAATCGTCGGAGGTACACCATGCGTTTGATAGACATCAGCGACTCGCTGAGCGTCAAGTTTTGTTTGCCCGTTAGCCATCGCCTCTTGAACAATTTTTTCAACTCGGGGAATCCCCCGATCGATCACGGAGTAAAAACTTTTTTCTTCTTCTTCGACCACCGCGGCAACGCGACCGATCGACTCCCGGAGTTCCGGATAAGGGGCCCCCAACTGTTCAACAACTGATGGGACCAACTGAAAAAGAAAAGGATCACGCAATCCCATGTCGTATCCTTGCAACACCGCCCGCCGAAGAAGGACACGTACAACCGACTCCTCAGCTTTCGCGCCAGGGTACACGTTTTCATGAATCGCAAGCGAGCAGGCGCGAATGTGATCGGTAATCCTCCGCAAGCGACGGCCATTGTCTGAATGGGCTTCATATTTGACGCCGCATACCTCTGAAGCAGCATTCACAATTGGCATCAGCGTATCAATGTGAAAGTTAGTGGAAACGCCCTGGAGCGTAGCAGCAGTACGCTCCAGCCCCATCCCAGTATCAATATTCTTATTGGGCAACGGGAGTAAGTTATTGGGTGGGTCACCTTTTCGATCGAACTGCGTAAATACGAGATTCCAGATCTCGCACTCTGGGCCTTCGTCTGGGTGATAAAAGATTTCACTACACGGCCCACACACACCATTGGGTCCGGCAGACGGTGCACTCGCTGGCCAAAAATTCTCTTTTTCGTCCAGTCGTCTAATTCGATTTAAAGGAAGCCCCAATTCACTGTGCCAAATGTTCGAGGCTTCATCGTCATCTAAAAACACTGTGACAGACAAACGGTCTTTTTCAAGACCAAGCCATTTCGGTTCGGTTAAAAACTCCCAAGCCCAATGAATCGCTTCCCGCTTGAAATAATCTCCAAAGCTGAAATTCCCAAGCATCTCGAAGAATGTGTGGTGGTAGGCAGTTCGTCCAACATTTTCGATATCACCAGTTCGAAGACACTTCTGAGAGCTAGTAGCACGGGTGAAATCAAGCTCGACCTTTCCAAGAAAATGATCCTTAAATTGGTTCATTCCCGCCGGCGTAAATAGCACCGATTTATCCCACTTTGGGACCATCACATCACTCGGACAAACCGTGTGGCCTTTTGTTTGAAAAAATTCGAGATATTTAGATCTTAATTCGTCGGTTTTCATTGCTTTTTCCGGAAACAGGGCAGATCACCCAATATATCGCCGAAAGGCCAAATCGACCAGAACGATCACTTCCTGTGTTATCGAATTTAGGATTTTTAAAACCAACGAAACTCACGTTTTCAAAATCCCAATTCTTTAGAATTGACCCAGGAATTGCTCAACCGCTGACCAATATCCACCATTGTCGTCAAATTCCCGCCACAGAGCCCGCGCTCCGTGATTCCCGCTCGTTGCAGGAACGTAGGAAGTTTTCCCCTGAGCAGGAATAGCTTCAAAAATCGCCTTCCATTTAGGAGCCTCTGCCTTGGATGAAGTAATGAACATAGGTACCTGAATTTTTGAAGCCGACGCTTCAATCCAGCGGTTGCCTTTCCCCTGACCTGCAAAATACTCTCCCGGCGAGAACGCCATCGCTCCGCTTACCAGGTCAGGTCGCTCGCCGACGATCCGCATAGCCAACGATGAACTGTATGAACTGCCCCATAAAATCAGTTTCGCCTGTGGATAGTTTTTTCCGGCCCATTTGATGGCGGCGAGCATATCCTTTTCAGCGTCAACGAACTCAGTTTTTTTATTTTGAGCTACTGCCTCTCGATGTGTCTCATTAACAATTCCATTCACTTGGCCACCAGACCGCTGATCAATCGCCAGGCACTGGTAACCTAATTTATTTAACCGTGGAGCAATTTCGCGGTACTCTCCTCGCGACCAACCCGCCTGATGACAAAGCACGATCAAAGGAGCGTCTGCGTCTAACGATTGCTGATAAAGATCAGCGACCATTACCGTGCCATCCAGCGATTTAAATTTAACTCGCTCAAAATTCTTCCGCTTTAACGAGGACTCATCTAAATTTATGCTTGGCAATTCGGGAACCTTCATTGGCCAATTCGTTAATTTTACTTTAACGGTTAGAGACTTCCCCGCACGAAGGACGTTAAAGACAATTTCATCACCAACCCCATGCTTGGATGTCATCTTCTGAAACTGCCGCAGCGACTTTATTTGCCTGTCCTCAAAACTTGCGATCTGATCCCCAGACTTTAATTTCCCGAGAGCTGGAGAACTATCAACCGCCTTAATCACAACGATCCCCTTGCCGTCGTCGGCCATCTGATAATGCACCCCTAGAAACCCACGATTGTCAGCGCTGCCGGATTGCGCGTTCACTGGCGCAGTCAAAAAATAAACAGCAACGAAGGCGAACGCAACGATTAGATTCGATTTCAATAGACGCACTGTAAAACTCCCAACAATCAAATTTGATTTGCAATCTTGACTGGACAGCATTCTACCGCTTAATGACAACGTTCGAAAACATTCAGACAATTAAACAACAAAGCATTCACCAATCAGCTAACACGGCTAATAAAAACTTAAGAATCAGTGGAATTACCTTTTAATTATTTGCGTCACCAAATGAATTTTGGAAATAAAAAAACCGGCCCAATGGGGCCGGTCGAGAACAGTCTTGAAAACTCAGAAATTAAAGAGAAAGTACCCACCACCGTGCATTCCCGAGTCAAAACGATTTGCTGTTTTGGTTTAAAACCCAGTAAATTCATCAACTCTTGGGAGGGTGGGCTTTCGCATCTTTGTCGATCGTCTCAAGTACTTCGCTCATGTCTTCGACATAGCCTCCCGCTTCAAGGACCTTCTGGCGAATCTCCTCGCAAACATCTTTATTTTCGATTAGATAATTCCTAGATTTTTCTTTTCCCTGCCCAAGATGCGTACCGTCGTACTTAAACCAGGAACCACTTCTAGCAACAATTTTGTGAGCAACTCCGAGATCGAGAACGTCTCCCTCGTAACTGATACCATTGGAATGCATCATATCGAACTCAGCAATTCGGAAAGGCGGAGCCACCTTGTTCTTAACAATTTTCGCTTTTACCCTTTGGCCTACTTGAACATCGCCATCTTTCAACGCACCGATTCGCCGAACGTCAATTCGAACCGAGGTGTAAAATTTCAGGGCACGGCCACCTGGAGTTGTTTCCGGACTTCCAAACATAACGCCGATTTTTTCACGAATTTGATTAATGAAAATAGTGCATGTCTTGCTGCGGGAGATCGCTCCAGTTAGCTTCCGCATCGATTGACTCATCAATCTCGCTTGCAAACCAACGTGTGAATCGCCAATTTCACCGTCCAATTCTTTTTTCGGAACCAATGCCGCGACAGAGTCGACGACAATCACATCAACTGCATTAGACTTCACAAGCATCTCGACGATTTGCATTGCCTCCTCACCACTGCTGGGTTGAGAGACAAGCAACGTATCCAGGGAAACACCTAATTTTTTAGCCCAAGTCGGATCAAACGCATGCTCCGCATCCACAATCGCTGCGATTCCTCCGGTTTTCTGTGCCTCCGCAATCGTATGCAAAGCGAGCGTTGTCTTACCGCTCGACTCAGGGCCGTAGATTTCGATGATCCGCCCACAGGGCAACCCACTCCCACCAAGCGCCATGTCAAGCGAAAGACTTCCCGTCGAAATACCGCGTATCTCCTGCTTGGAATCGTTTCCAAGTGCCATAATCGAGCCCGAACCGAATTGAGCTTCAATCTGCTGAACCGCAGTCTTTAATGTCTCGTGCTCCGAAAGCATTTTGTCAACTGCAGCCACTTCGCCTTTTTTCTTAGAGTTACCAACAGCTTTCTTAGACGCTGATTTCCCGGAAGATTTTGCTTTAGCCATGCCTGTCTCTACTTTGCTATTGGGGGAGGAAGTCTTAGTTACAGTCGGTGTCTTAACTTTTTTTAGCCCAGGTCCACTTCCAGCCTTCGCCGGTAGGGGGTTTGCTGTTTCAGCCAATGCTGGTTTTACGTTACTTTTTGCTGCGGTCGTGGTCGCCATCTTATCTCCTGCTAGGAATCGAGTAATCTCCCAAGGCCTCGCAGCAGTTTTGATCAAAGCAGTTCGAATCTTTTGTTCAAACGAACTTCAACGATGACTACGATACGACTCGTAAAACGGCTTTACAAGTGCCTTCAGCTATAAGAATCGCAGTTGCCTGGACACGTATGGTCAATCCATCCGCTTTTTTTAGGGAAATCTTGAATTTCAGCTAAAAACCAAACTAGCTCAATTTTGTACAGTTATCGAAGATAAAGCAACCCGAACTTTAAACAAACCTGAATTGACTTGCCTAGGTGTTCAATTCTCGCTCATTCGCTTTCTCAAGTTTCGACAACTCTTCTTCGCGCAAACCAGCTCGATCAGCTGCGTCTTCCAAGAAGTAATTAAGCTCCGCCTGATCGTCCGCGTGCAGCACATCATAAGCATGGGCCGGACTTCTCGCGTGATAAAGCTGTTCCACCAAGTTCATATCTTTAACAATGGCTGTCGCAAACGCCGCAATCACTTCCAGATGGCGATTACGTTCTAGTGCAGGTGTTGCCAGCAATAATACTGCATGCACCAGTCGGCCGTCGGGCGCACCCAAATCCAAGCCTTTACTACTCAACCCCAAGACTCCCCGGATTTCAGCACCCTCGTCGAGGATGGCGTGTGGGATCATCAAACCTCGACCGACACAGGTCGTTTCTTCGGCATCTCTCTCCAAAACCTGCCTTACGAAATCATCCTGCGACAACTGGATCGTTGAAGTGCTGTACAGCTGATCGGCAAGACTTCGAATCACATCTTCTTTTGAATCACCAACAAGCCCCACTGAAATACGTTGTTCTTGTAAAAAATCAAGTAACCTTGGGCGGTCATTATGATCCTCACCCGAACGTAAAATTGACAATCGAGTGGCACTTGGACCAAGCAATTGGTTGATTGCTAACGCAGCCAATCCAACCGTCGTCACAATCCCTTTGACTTCAGGATCGAAACTCGAATCGCTGGAGACCAAAAGAATCAAGCCGACGGCAACACCACCGTGAGGCAACAACGCAATCCCAAGATACTTTCGAACATTTTTTGTCCCCCCTGAAAGCGTCATCGAGGTGTAGGCACTCAACACCTTGGCGATTAAGCGGGCGAAGAAATACAACAGCACCAAGGCCAACGCCTGGGGGACCAAGCCAAAGTCCAACCTCATTCCAGCAAACGTAAAGAACGCCGCAAACAGAACGCCGCCGATCGACTGCAAGTAGGCTTCGCAAGAACGCACAAGATCGTGTCGCAGGTTAGTAACGGCAATTCCAGCAAACGTACAAGCCAAAATTCCGCCAGAGGCGCCAAACCCCGACGCTAATCCCCAAGCAGCGAGAACGATTGCGACCATGGTTGGCCCAAGAAAGGCGGGACTAACAATAGTTCGCGTAAGAAAAATCGCGATTACGGCACAGAACAAACCGATTAAAAATGTTGCACCAAATTGAATCGCAACTTCCTGAAGCGCCATCAACCAACTAACATCACCACCAAGGAAAGCCGCGACGAAAACGAACACGGCGACGGCAACCATGTCAATTAAACCAATGGCAGCCAACAGGGTGCGTGTCAAAATACCGCGTGCCCGCGCCTCCTGGATCACAAGCACAGTAGTTCCTGGCGCTCCCGCGATTGCAATCGCTGCCAAAAGAATCGCTGGATTCCTCGTCATCAACTCACCGCCCGGTAGCAACGGGCCGATGAAAAATAGAATCGCTCCAACCACCACGGGGGTGATCAGCAATTCGCCAAGCAACACTGCACCGACTCTCTTTTCAGCGTTTCTGAGACTCGAAAAATAAAGGGTAGCCCCCACCGTAAAGGCAATGAAACCAAGCACAAAGTGCATATACGGAAGAAAGTTATCTAACTCATTGACGCCACTCTCTGTTTGCATCCCGGGCAACTGAAGCTGGCGGAGTAAAATCCCAGTCGCGATCCAACCCGTCACTTTAGGTAATCGAATTCGGGCGAATAATTCTCCGCCGATAATCCCGGCAATCAGAACGGTCGCAAAATTAAGCAGCGGATCGTCAAACGTCTGGTTGGAAAAAGGCATTTAATTACGATTGGAAGTTGGAGGTGAGTTCGATAAATAAATGTCGTGTTTTCCATGATAACCGACAATCCATCTCCTGTTCAACAACGGAACCTACTTCGAAAAAAATCTCTTCAATTTTCAAGCGATCTCACCCAAAAGAAACGCCATCCACTACCAGTAACTTACTCTAAATTTAGCTCAACCCTTTAGCTTAATCCTTGCCATCGGCGTGTAACTCGGGCGGCCGCGCTCAGCATAGCTGGCAAATACAATCACTTCGTCAACATGGCAGAAACCACCATCATGGCTCCTAAGTTTATGAACCAATCTTAACAATTCATCATTCCAACGGCCT
>CALKNI010000135.1 GCA_938091115.1 uncultured Pirellulaceae bacterium
ACCGATGCATCCCAGAGCGTGGGTAAGATCCTAACTTACGCCGACCAACTCGACGTCGACTTGTTGACTGTTGCTTGTCATAAGTTCTACGGGCCTAAAGGGGTCGGTGCCCTGTTTGTGCGCGAGGGAGTTTCAATGGAACCGCTTCTCCACGGCGCGTCGCATGAACGCGGGATGAGGGGCGGTACTGAGAATACGCCCTACATTGTTGGGATGGGCCAAGCGGCACATATGGCGGCCAACTGTATCGATGAATCATCAGAATCGATGACGAAGCTGAGAAATCGACTGAACGATCATTTGGCTAATGGGATTCCCGGATTGCAGGTCAACGGATTAAGAGCAGCCAGACTGCCGAATACATTGAGCGTTATTTTTCCCGGTGTCAGCGGACAGGCGATCTTGAATCGAGTACCAGAGATTTGTGCTTCGACGGGTTCCGCTTGCCATAGCAGTGGTTTGGTCTCTTCTGCGACTTTATCGGCGATGGGGATGTCCGCAGAGGAAATGGATGGGGCTGTGCGGTTTTGTGTGGGTTGGTACTCCTCGGAAGAAGAGGTCGACCGAGCGGGGAACCTGTTGATTGACGCTTGGGAGAATCTCGCCAGTTCTATTTTTTAATGAATTGACCGAGAGAATTTTAAGTTTGACGGAGGTCGTGGAACTCCAGTTCTTACGAAGATTGTCAGCTCAGTTGCAAATCAGCCTGCGAGTCATTGTGCAACGGTGCGCTGTCAGTTTGCCGCTCGATCCTCCCGCGAAATACTCGGGTCACAAGCAAACGAAAATCAGGGCTGGGAGAGCGATTTGGCGGTAAGTTGTGGCCCTCGCAATGTCTTTAGAAAGGCGAGCAGGCAAGCTTGGTCATACACCGACATTTCTGAGAAATGTTCAGATGACGATCTTGCCTGCCCTCGGTGACGTAGAATGGCTGCCCGTAGCGTTGGCGATTGTCCATCGTGAAAATAGGGCGCAGAGTCAGCGACGCCCCACAGTGGCGGAGTCTGCCATTGATCTGGGTGGGGGTGAGAGCGGTCGAACTCAAATTGTTTTTCCGCTTTGCCATCGTTATATCCACCATTGCGAGAACCACCAGGTTCGATTGGTTCGAGGTTGTATAAATGGAAATCGCTAAAGATTTGTTCTACGCCGCCAAGATCTTCGATGTGGCAGTCGGCACATCCAATCTGTCCGAAGATTAATTGACCTCTCTCGGCTCTGAATCGACCTGCAGTGTCCTCAGGAAGAATTTGTACGGGTCGTGGAATACTGCGAACGAAGCAAACGAGTTCGTGTAATTGCTTAGGAGTCATGTCCATCGCGGCGTTGGAGTCTGCTTCGTATTCTCTGGGCGACTGTTGTGCATGCAGATGGTTGGTTAAACCAATTTCCATTGCACAGGCAGAAGCAACGAATTCCTCCAGAGATGCGAACTGCCCCTTCCAGCCGAATTTACCAATATTTCCATTAGCCTTGTTAACAATTCCCAACCGATTGCCGCCGAAGTCACCCGTTAGTTCCTGAGCGATAACATTGGCGAAGCGTTTTTGTCCATGAAGACTGATCGACAGGTTTGAGATTTCATCGATTAAACCAACTCCAAACAAAGCAGGAGAATTGAGTTCTTGAAAGATAACTGGATCATCAACCTCGATGACTTCGCGGGTCGTTGTTTGGGTCTGGCCCGGAGCACAGTAATCTGACATGTTAACTGTGCTTTGTACGATTGACCTTTGGATCGTTTGCGGGAAAAGAGCGTTGACTTGGCTGGTTCTTTCTTGTTCGCGTGGCGAAATGGAGTCAGCGTGTACAACTCCCGATTTAATTCTCTCGCCATCTGTAATCACTTCGAACGAAGTGACGTTGAATTGATTGCCGCTGCTTCCCCCAAGTCCTCCTTGAAAATGACAGGCAGCACAGGATCTAGCGTTGAACACCGGTCCGAGCCCGTCGCCTTGGCCACAGAGGCTATCACCGATATTCCATTGATGTTCGAAAAGCTTTTTCCCCGCAGCGACCTTTTTGGGAGTTACCCGGCCGTTCCAGGCCTTGAGACCCTCTAAGCCACAGGCGAGGACGAGCACAATCGCTGCTGCCAGAATTAGATTTCGCTGGAAGATGCGAGGAGCGGGGTACATGATCACCTAGGATGGTTTGGAAAGCCGAGGGTACCTCTGTTTTAACAAAACCAATAAAAACGTCAAACCAAACCAGACCAATTCAAAATGCCTAGTGGATAGGGCGTTGTGGGATTGTGTCACTAGTTCGACGAAGCTCGATTATAGTGAAGAGCTAAAAAAGCTCAGCGATATCCTGTTTACATTCTCAGGATACAGAGAGAAAACTGGGGAGTTCAGCGTGCGGAAGAGTATTTTGGAGAAGGTAAGCAAAAAAAACGACTCGATCCGAATGGAACGAGTCGTTTCTATAAATTCTGTGCTAGACGCGATTGAACAAATTCATCGGGCTAGATCAGTCTTTTAATTAGCTGCAGCAAGGCTCAGCTGCTTCTGCGCATCCGCAACCAGCGAACAAGCCGCGAATTCGAGCGCAAATGCCGTGTAGGCGGCTACGAATTCGGCCGTTGAAAAGTTTGCAACCGCAGCCACATGAAGCCGCTGCATCACATTCACTGTCACAGCTTTTGCAACAGCGACGAGGTGCACAGCGAACAGTTACTGGAACTTCTTCAGTGACGCACTTTGGTACGCAGATAGTTACTGTGTAAGGGACTTTCTTCGAAATGCAACGTGCTTTCTTGACAGTCTTCATTTCTGTAACTTTTTTAGTCACGCAGTAAGGGACCTCGCGAGTTTTTGTTTCGCAAACCATTTTGGTGGTGCAAACAGGAACTTGCTTAGTCTTGGTTTCGCAAACCATCTTACGAACGCAGTAGTTTTCTACGCGTGTCTTTGGCTCGCAAACCATCTTAGTGGTGCAGTAGTGTACAGTTTTAGTTACTGGCTCACAAACGATTTTTGTGCAGCAGTAATTAACAACTCGAGATTTCTTCTCGCAGACGTAGCGAGTGGTGGTGCATGGAATCTGCTTAGTTACTGGCTCGCAAACAATTTTGCAAACGGTGTAAGGTACTTCCTTGCAGACCTTTTCGCAACGGTACTTGCATACAGCAACTTGCTTTGTTGTGCATTCAGGGACCCAGACCTTGCGGCAAACCGTTCGGTCAGGTCGCTTGCAGCAAACTTTGGTGCAGCATCCAGGAGTGTAGGTGCGGCATCCAGTGCAAGGATCTGTAGAGAAAGAACCACGAGTCCGTTTAATCCTTGTGTAAGATCGGCCGGGGATAACTTCCGTACGAGTTTCGAAGTGTCCGCCACGAACTTTAACGGTCTTCATCTCGGTGTAAGGAACACGCTTGATGCAAGTGACCGTACGCATTTTAGTTTCAGAAACTTTTTTGCGGACGTAAGAGGTGACTGTCTTCATTGTCGTCTCGGTAACAGGCTTACGCACTGTGTAATGAACAGTTCGTTGCTTGTTTTCCTTGACAGCACGACGTACGTAAGTCGTGACTTCCTTCGAGTGCTTTTCTGTAACAGGTCGCTTGACGGTGTAATTGACCGTGCGCTGACGCTGCTCAGTTACAGGACGTCTAACTGTGTAGTTAACCGTCTTGTAAGTTGTCTCGCGAACAGGTCGCTTGACAGTGTAAGTTTCGGTACGCATTTTCTGCTCTTTAACACATCGTGTTACCGGAACTTGCACTTCGTCATAAACAGTCTCATTGACTGTTCGATAACGAGTGACTTCTTGCTTTTCGTTGACCATGCGTTTCACAGTTTTCATCACTGTGTAGTTGCATCCGCAACCGTTCGCTGGTGCAGCTGCGGCAACTGTGTTGTAGCTCGCGCCACCACAACATTGGCCCCAGCTGAAGCTGGCTGACACCATAGCTGCGGCAAACGCTGCAGAGGTCAGCAGACTTCTTACCAATTTCATCGTAACTTCTCCAAAAAACTGACGTTTCAAAACCTAGAGGTGGCATCTGGTCTGGTGACACACTCACCATGCCGGTCTTTCTTTTCGCCACTCTGAGGTCGAAACGATCTGTTTCGAACGTGTTGATTCAGAGGTGGACAACGACACAGTTCCCGATCTGTGAAGTGCGAAAGGCTCCTCCTGACCTTCCCTTATTCGGCAGTCTAGGACGAGGGGGTTAGCTGGGTTGTGTTTGTTGGTCGCCGAAATAGGAAAATATAGCTATCATTTGCGGGTTATGTTGAATGCGCAGAAAATCAATGCGTCACCGGTCGCGTAAATGAATGGTGTGAAGCAATACTTTTTGCGTTGAATTTGCCTTCAAGCCGTAGTAATTGAACTAACCCTTTTAGTTAGGTCGTTTAAACGGTGTGTAATGGCTTCAAGCGTGGGGTTGGTTTGGTCTGTTTGAACCCTTTTTCAGTTTGGCGATACTTCAATGGATTTGGCGGTAGCGTTTTGCGGTCGTATTTTGCTATTTTGCCGTCGGTTGAGGCGATTCAGGGCAAAGGTTTAATAAGTTTGCGGATGTTCTTTGCAAGAAGCCATAGCAGGCTTGTATATTTTAATTATAAAAGTGCGGCGCACTTTTGGGGTTAATGAAGGTATTTGAACAGCGTTCGCTAACTTGATCCAAAAGATAGTGCTGTTACCAAGGTACTAATCCGAGTTCAACAGTCAGTTTATGTGACCAATCCAAAACAAGATCCTGACCCCAGTGTTCCCAAAGCGGTCGTAAGTCGCCTCAGCCTTTATTTGCGCGAACTGCAGCAAATGTTAAGAGTGGGTCGAAAGACAATCAGTTCGTCCAAGCTGGGCAGTCGCTTGGGTGTGACCGACGCTCAGGTCAGAAAGGATTTCGCTTATTTCGGTCAATTTGGTTACCCAGGGATTGGGTATCGTTGTGAAGAATTGGTTGGCGAAATAAGGCAGATTCTTGGAACCGACCACACTTGGCCTGCTGCTTTGATTGGTTGCGGAAACCTTGGTCAGGCGTTACTTGGATATCGTGGATTTGGGAGGCAGGGCTTTCAGGTTGAGTTGGCGTTTGATATTTCGCCGGAAATTGTTGGCCGATCTTTTGAAGGTTTGAGGGTGGATCATCTGGATCAAATGCCCCGGCTAGTTCAAGAAAAGCAGATACGCTTAGCGATCTTGGCGGTCCCTGCCAGGGCGGCCAACGAAGCGGTGGAGCGTCTAATCCAAGCGGGAATAACCGGAATCTTGAATTTTGCACCGGTTACATTGATACTGCCAAAATCTGTGAGTGTTGTGGGGGTGGATCTCGCGATGGAGTTAGAGCAATTAGCCTTTGCAGTGGCTCAGCAGACAAACTCCTCAAAATAGGTGCAAGAAAGCCGTTAAACCCTATTTTTATACCGAGCTAATTTTGTTAAAACAGGGTTAGCGAATGATGCCCGATGGTGTAATGGCAACACATCTGGTTTTGGTCCAGACATTCTAGGTTCGAGTCCTAGTCGGGTAATTCGTTGTTTCTAGTGCTGGTTTCTATCCGGCTTAACGACGAATTAAACGGTTATTACTTTTGGCAATCCGTATTAGCGGCAGGTCAAATTTTCTATAATTGGTAAAGTTTTGCTAACAGTCATTTACCGGAGCAAATCCGGCCAAATGGGGCTAAAAATAGCGTAGAATTTAAGACTCGGTCAAGTTCACCGCGTAAGTTAGCGGACTGTCATAGCAAATTACGTGTTCACGATAACGAGTTGGTTGGGCAATTTTAATCGGCCGTACTTCAACCTACCGAACGTGAGCCAAATGTGTCGGAGAGCATTATGATTACTTTTAAGTCACTTTCAGCGAGCCTAGTAGGGTGTTTTTGTGTTTTTAGCGGCAACGTTTTGCTGGCTCAGAACTCAGTCGAAACTACGGCTCAACTACCGTCTGTCCTAGAGTACGGTTCACCCGAGATGGCCTCTACTGGGCAGATCGAACACCATTTTGTCTCGACGCGGCTGGCCTCCAACACTCCTCAGCAGGGGCGGCGCTATCGGCGATCGAGTCAGCCAGCGACTCCGCGAGCTAGTTTTCAAGGGCTTGCCTCGGAGCGGTCGCATGATTTTGGAACGGTCGCCCGGGGTTCTCGGCAGGAAAAGATTTTTGAGTTTGTGAACACCACGGGCAGCGACTTGATGCTGACTGGGGTTAAAACCAGTTGTGGATGCACTAAGCCAAAAATTTTGACCCCACAGGTAAAGCCAGGTGAAACGGGGAAACTGTCTGCCGTGTTCGACACCGTTAACTTTTATGGAAATCGCGGAGCAACTCTGACGGTTAGCGTCAAAAAAGGAGCGCCTGCGGCTCAGAATGGCGAAATTCAATTCTCTGTGAAAGGTTCTATCCGAAGAGATGTTGTTCTGACGCCCGGAGAATTTACTTTCGACGATGTGATGGTCTCTCAAGAAGCCGACCGAATCGCAAAAGTCTTGTACGCCGGCAATGCAAAATGGAAAATTCTGGAAGTTAAATCAACGAATCCCAATTTGATTGCAGAAGCACGTGAAGTGTCGCGGGATCAGGCGCGGGGGCGAGTTACCTATGAACTGGTTGTTAAGCTCTCCGGCAAACAGGATACCGGTTCTTTTAACGAGTTTTTAACCATCTTCACCAATGATGCAAAAACCGATGGAATGCCCATCGCTGTGAAGGGTCTGGTAAAATCACGGATTGAGGTTTCTCCAATTCAGTTGGGGACAATTAACCAAGGGCAAACGGTCAAGAAAAAGTTAATTCTCAAGTCGTCCA